>JAQBRC010000028.1 GCA_028286705.1 Candidatus Nomurabacteria bacterium | reverse complement strand
AGAAACAATAGCGATAATCCATGCAGCAGTGAAGTTAAGAAATACCAGCACAGTCAATGAAAGAATGATCGCAACAAGTGAAAGGATTTTAAAGAATCCTTTTGGCATCAATACTTCAAACATCAACAGTGCCAACAGGAAGGTAAAGATAACAAAGTATGCAAAATCAACCCATGATCCAACCAGTGTTCCCTGAGTACTTACATGAGCAAGATAGGTAGAAACAAAGTGAGTCTTTTGAGTAAGGTACAACACAACCTGTAGGAATACTGTTAGTACTGAGCCAGCAAAGGCGGCAAGGAAGAGCTGCACCAAGCGACGCTGATCGCGGGCGAAAGACGCAACGAGAAATGTAAACAAGCCAATCACCAATACTGTTGCAAATGAATCAACTGCAAATCCACGCCCCCATAGTGACACACCGGTATTCTGAGATGTCAGTGCGCTGATGAGACTAAACACAACCCACAAGCCAAGCCCTAGAAAGGCCCAGTGCTTTGGAACCTTGAACGATCCTTCAAGAAACTGCGCAATCAACCAGAATGAGAATGCAAGGAATACCGCGACGTAGAAGACAACTGCCTTGGTTGCACCAAGTCCACCCAACGTGGCAGGAAGAAAAAAGAACGGAAGGAGTACAGCTAGTGCAGTAATGATGCTAAAAGAGATCGTGTTGAATTTGCCAATGGTGTTTTGATACATATGTACTATGATACCTTATTTTTTAATAGTAAAAAAGTGGTTACGCGGCGACAATGTTAATAACCCTGCCCGGTACTACAATAACCTTCTTAATAGCCATCCCCTTAAGAAATTCCTGAATGCGCGGTACTGCCAATGCGGCCTCCTCAATCTCCTCTTTTGATGCGCCTATCCCAACGGTTATCTCTCCTCGCACCTTGCCATTAACCTGTATTCCGATAGTGACCTCATCATCAACAAGCAATGCCGGCTTATGCTTTGGCCAAGTAGAAGTATGGATTGAAGCAGTATGGTCATACTGCTTCCATAGCTCTTCCGTAACATGCGGCGCAAACGGTGCAAGTAGCTGCAAGAACATACAGAAATCTTTTTCACCAACCTGAGACTTTTCAAATTCATTCAAGCAGATCATCAGCGAAGACACTGCCGTATTAAATGCAAATTTCTGAATGTCTTCAGTTACTTTCTTGATAGTTTTGTGCAACAACTTCTCTGCTGACTTGTCAGACTTCCCATCGGTAACTTTTTCAGACAGTCGCCACACTCGTTCGATAAAACGACGAGAGCCGATAATGCCTTCAGTGCTCCATGGCAAGTGTGATTCAAATGGACCGAGAAACATTTCAAATAATCGCAATGAGTCTGCCCCGTATAACTTCACCACCTCATCAGGATTGATAACATTGCCCCATCGCTTTGACATCTTGCGGCCATCTGCTCCTCCAATCATGCCCTGATTGCGCAAGGCCTTAAACGGTTCCTTAGTTGGAACGTATCCCATATCGTATAAAAACTTATGCCAGAAACGACTGTATAGAAGGTGTCCTGTAGCATGCTCTGCTCCTCCGACATACATATCAACATCCTTCCAGTATTCGATATTCTTTTCTCCAGCAAATGCCTTGGCATTAGCTGGATCCATATAGCGTAGGAAATACCATGAAGATGCAGCCCATCCAGGCATAGTGTTTGTCTCATACCCTTCCTTTACCCATGCCTTCACACCCGCAAGCGGAGATTCTCCATTGCCAGAAGGTTCGTATGATTTCACGTTCGGCAATTGCAGTGGCAATTCCTTTTCTTTTAAGGGAGTAATGATTCCATTTACTGCATGGCGAAGCGGAATTGGCTCACCCCAATATCGCTGGCGTGCAAAGATAGCATCACGCATCTTGTATTTGGTAACTATGGTGCCATTAACGCTCTTCGTTATTGCAATCTTATCAACCAGTGGTTGATCAATAATTGGCAACTTATATGTTGTTGCAAATATGTGATCACGTTCGTCATGTTGCGGTACACCCATAACTGCCCCCGTTCCGTAATTCGCCAATACATAGTCCGCAATCCATACGGGAACCTCTTCTCCATTTGCAGGATTAATTGCAGTTATTCCTTTCAACTGTATGCCTGTCTTTGGCTTGTCAGCGCTAGTACGTTCTGTCTCATCTTTCTGCGCAACACTCTTAATATATTCCTGCACTTCCTTCCAGTTGGTGATAACGTTCTGCCATTCAGATAGAAATGGATATTCAGGAGCAAGAACAATATATGTAACCCCAAAGAGCGTATCTGCACGGGTAGTGAAGACTGAGACTGAAGACTGCACCGCAGGAACTTCAAAGCTGATTTCGCTACCCTCACTTTTCCCTATCCAGTTTTTCTGAATTTCTTTGATATTGCTAGGCCAATCAAGCGGCTCAAGATCTTTGAGCAAACGGTCAGCATATGCGGTGATACGCATAAACCACTGACGCATTGCTTTCTTAATCACCTTATACCCACCACGCTCTGACACTGGTCCGTCTGGTCCGTCAACGATTTCATCGTTGGCTAACACAGTACCCAATTCCTCACACCAGTTCACCTCTGCGAATCCTTCAAAGGCAAGGCGAAAATGCATCAGCATATCCTGCTGTTCAAGTTTAGAAAACGCTTTCCATTCCTTTGCGGTGAAAGTTGTTTCGGTATCAGTAACAGCATGCACTCCTTTGGTACCCGTCTTTTCAAATTGCGCTATAAGTTCAGCAATAGGTCGCGCCTTATTTTTCTTCGTGTCATACCACGCATCATAGAGCTTCAAGAATATCCATTGCGTCCATTTATAGTATTCCGGACGATGCGTTGATACCTCCCTATCCCAATCATATGAAAAGCCGATAATTGAAAGCTGCTGCTTGTATTGTGCAACGAGTTTGTCTGTAAAAGGTCCAGGATGCTTTTTGGTCTGGATAGCATACTGCTCAGCAGGCAAACCAAACGAGTCAAAGCCCATTGGATGCAAGACATTGAATCCGTTCATGCGTTGCATGCGAGCATATACATCGCTGCCAATGTATCCGCGAGGATGCCCTACGTGCAATCCAGCTCCTGAGGGATATGGGAACATATCCAGAACATACATTTTAGGCTTCTTGCCTGGTTTGTCGGTATGATAGGTCTTTTCGTCCTGCCATGTTTTCTGCCATTGTTTCTCAATCTTGAGGTGGTTATAGAGCGGAGCTTGTTTAGGCTTCATATATATGCATTTTTCCACAAAAAAGCCTTTCAAGCAAATGAAAGGCTTTTAGTGCCTAAGCAAACTTTTTGATAGCAACCCAGATCAGGCTGCCTAGAGCGACTGCCAGAATCAATACCTTGAGTATATTGTTGGCATCAGACCAGTATCGTACTGAGGCAATAAATAGAGATAGTACACCGCCCCACGAGAATGCGAGCGATAATACGATGTGCGCAAGCAATGTTCCGCCGACAAGGCTGATAACACCTAATACAACAAGAGCGAGAAATACTACCTTGTTATAGTCCTTCATTGCAGTTTCGTATTGCTGCTGCTTAGTATAGTTAGGATCACAGTATCCAGCCCGCACAGTTACAGGTTCTGAACTCTTCGGAACCAACTGTTCGTTCCATTGACCCCCAACTGCAATACATTCTTCCTTCGTATCAATACTTGGCACAACCTGTTCCTGACGATAGTAATCTTGGTAATTAGGTGCTTTGTATACCAGCGAAATCGCGTAGTTGAAGAACAGATTCATAACAATAACTATTCCAATAACCAGTGACCATTTTACAAATGATGAATTTTTGTGTTCCATGCAATAAGTATAGCAAATAAAAAGAGCCACCATCAGGTGTCTCTTTTTATTTGCCCTTCACAACCGATCTTACAAATTCCTGCATGCTCGCTCCCACTGCTTCAAGTGCAATCAAAAACGGCGAGTTGTCCGTCATGTGTGGGTGGGTATCGAGTTCGATAAACCATGGCTTGCCTTTGTTGTCGACAATAAATTCACTCTGGGAGAAATCCTTTGCACCAAAATGAACGTGCAACTGTTTGGCGAGACGAGAAAGCAGATCGCGTTCATCAACAGTAAAGCCACCGTTGAGACGAGCATACTCTTCTCCTCCATTACGTTTTTCATGAGTCAGCGTACCTCGTGATGGTGACGCCACTTCAACAACTGGCAATACGTATTGTTCCTGATCACGAAATCCATCAATCACCCCAACCGCTGCTTCCCTGCCTTGAATATATTGCTCGGCAATAAATGGCTGTGCGTGAGAAATACTTTCATCAACAAACTGAGAGAGTTCTAGCGGCGTAAATGCAAAGAAGGTGTTAACTGACCCTCCTCCTACAAGCGGCTTAAGCACCCAGGGTGGAGCCATAGTCTTGTAAATCTTTTGAGTTACCTCAGATACAGACTCGCCTCCCTCTGGAATTATTAAAATTGAAGGAGGAACGGCAAGGCCAATTGCTTTAGCATGTTCTTTGGCTGATTGCTTGTTAAAGGCTAACTCAGCTACTTCAGCGTTTGATCCGGTATATGGAATACCATAATGATCAAGTACAGACTGTACCTGTCCGTCTTCACCAAAGTTTCCATGCAATGCATTCCACACACCATCAACCTGGCTCTTAGCATCCTCAATATCAGTTGGGATACCGCGTACGTGTAGCACACCTTCCTTATCAAGCAGCATGTCGATAGCCTCAAGTCCGGCATCATGCAATGCTTTTTGTACGTTTGCTCCTGTTTTTAGAGAGAGCGCATATTCGGGACTGACACCCCCGCGGAGAATTCCAATTTTCTGCATGACAATAGTATAGCAGAATTTATTTGCCCAACATTGCCTTTTGTCTTTTTTGCTTGTGAAAAGTAATCGCAAAACGATGTGCCTCGCTATTAGCTAGCAGAATGGCAAACTTCTGACTTTCTACTATCTCCTGAGGTCCGTTAATGGCTTTTGGTCGATGACGCTCGTCCTTGGTTACAGCAATAACAGGAATATCCAGCTGCAGCTCCTTCAATACTTCTCTTGCTACATTTGTCTGAATAATATTTCCATCTACCACTATCGCTGCAGGATACGGCCATTCGGTATGTGCCAAACGACGCACCAGCATTTCTCGCAATGCGCCTGGATCATTTGCCTTATCAAAACCACGAATAATAAATTTACGATATTCGTTTTTGTTGGCCGCTGCATTTTCCACCACCGTCATCACCCCAACCATCTGCTTGCCAGATAAGTGCGCTACATCATACGCTTCCAATCGAAATATGCTTTCGCCACTAGCTCGTTCAAGATCTCGCTTAATCAACGAGACGTCCTGAATGTGTTCAAGAGCAAATACTTTTTGCTTAAGTACGTTCGCTTCTTCAAAATGCTCCTGCTTTGCAGCAACAATCATTTCCTTTTTCAGCCCAGCAATTAATGGGCGCAGCTTGCCTTGAAAGATAAGCTTGATGCGAGCAACATTCTTTTTGTATTCCAATGCAGCTTCAGTATTTGAAACATCGGGAGCTAACTCAATCTGTCGATAGAATGCTTCCTTGTCTTTCTGTGCACTGGCACGGTCACGAAAAGGAAAAATGCGACGGATGATTTTTAACGCTTCTCGAATAGAGGGCCCGCTGGGAAACGGACCAAACACAGCGTCATACTGCGTATTAAACAATCCCAATCGCGGTAGGGTAACAGTTTTGTTTTGCGTATCCAAATCTTTCTGACGTACCAATATAATACGAGGAAATACTTCCTTGGTTATAACAACACAGTTAAAACTCTTATCATCCTTTTCCTTGGTGTTGTAATAGGGTTTATATTTCTTGATAAGATTCGCTTCGAGAATCAATGCTTCCAATACAGTAGGGGTTGTTTCGTGACCAACAGTGACCGTCTTGAATACCATATCAACAATATGAGCTCCACGGGTCTTGATAATGTCTGGAGCGAAATATGAACGCACACGGTCACGCAACGAAGTAGCCTTGCCGATATACACAAGTTGCCTTCCTTCATAGCCTCCGCCTCCCGGCTTCTCATCCCCCAACCAGAAATATACGCCTGGCTCATTCGGCAACGCTAGCTTGTCTAACTCTTGACGTATCATAATATGAGGGTATTATAACATAAAATAAAATTTTTAACTTAAAAACAAAAAGCCGCACCATAATGGTGCGGCTTTTCAACTACTTATTTATTATCACTTTCATTCATTGAGAGATATGACCCTCCAGTCGGCTTTTCTTTTTTCATCGATACACTCGTAAGGTTGAGATCACGCCCTTCAAGTTTATTAAAATGAACAATTGTTTCTCTCACCATCTGTTCATACTCCTTGGGAAACTCTCTTAAGGTTTGCGGTCCGGCAATACCATCATTTTTTGAAAGGTTTGGCATAAACTCATCATCGGAAGTAATATTTCCGTCGATTTCCCAGTAAGCACCATTAACCTTTTCTCGGTTTTTTACCTTCTTTAATATCCACGATCTGAGCTTTGCAAATTCTTTCTGTATACGAATAACCTGCTCTTCATTAAGTGAGGTGCCGGGATGCTCAGCAATAAACTCCTTAAGTATCTTGCTTGCAAATACCCTTCCATTCATACGTGCATCTTCATTTAAATGCTTACCTTTTACATGCTGTACGTACTCATCCCAGTCAGACTTTTATTGAGAGGTAAGTTCTTGGTTGTTTTCAACGCTTTTGATTGCTTCTGTCTTACTACCTTCTGTATTACTAGCAAGCTTGTTCTGAGCGGTGGCATCCTTGCCTCCAAAGAGCCCAAGGGTCATACCGCCAAAGACAGCTGCCTTTTTCCAAAACGAAGCATTCTTGCTGGGTGAAGGTGGTGGTGTAAACGCAGTACCCTCCTGTGGTGGGGGCGCTTGCTCATTCGTTTCAACGGCATTTTCTACAATAGCCTTCTGAAGCTCAGCAATCTGCTGAGTATTATCTGACTCTTCATTAATAGCATGTTCTCCTGCTTCAGAAACTGGTTCTATAACCGGCTGCTGCTCGGTAAGTTCTTGTGAAGTAAGGGTTTCGTTATTGTGTGCTTCGGGAAGTATTTCACTCATAGTATGAGTATACCAAAATCTAGCCCTCTGTCACCATATTGATAATATCCTGCCAAATCTCTTCCCCGCTTTTATCATGCGTAAAGATTGCATCCTCTGCCTCAAGAAAATAGTCATCCATGGTTTGCTGAACAAATGAAAGAGCCCCTGATTCTTCAAGTATGCCCATTAACTTCTCCTCTTCCTCCTCTGACCATTCTTTGGAAAAATATAATTCAAATTCTTTTCGTTCTATTGAACTTGCAGTATTAAACATATACCAAGAAAGCATGGTTGGTTGTCCCCCCTTAATATCACTCAGGCAATCCGCAAGGTCATCCTGCATTTGAAAAGCCATTCCAAGATTAACCGCATAGTCTTCCGCAAACTCTATTGATTCTTCACCTGCTCCTGCCAACATCATTCCTATTAATAGCGGCCTAAAGAATGAATACTGTGCACTTTTCAGATACATGCTTTTTGAGATAAGGTCCTTACTCGGATTGTCGTCAGTGAGAAGTAGGATATCGAGTAACTGGCCATGCAATACTTCGGATAATAGAAAGCGAAATTCTTTTAGTGCATCATCAGCAGTGTAAGGCTCAACACTTTCAATTTTCTGAAAGTGTTCGAACGACCACGCCATGAGCAAGTCACCAACTATCATCGCTACAGACTTTCCAATCTCCCTGCTGTGATACTGCGTTGCAACCTTTTTATGGATTGTCGCAGTACCATGCCTCATACCTTCATTGTCCACAATATCGTCCTGCACTAAGCAGAATAAGTGCAGGAATTCTATAGAGGCTAGCAGTGGAAAAATGTCGTGCGTACCTCCTTCTGTTGTATACCCCACATATACCATGTACGGTCGAAACCGTTTTCCATGCTGTGCATAAGTCGGCAGATACGAAAGCACTTCTCGTATTGCTGCACTGTCGCTAGACTTCAAAAATTCAGCGCTCTTCTCTTCCAATACCTTGCTAAACCGTACATCGAACCATTGTTGAAATTGTTTTATTGTCATCATGCATAGATGATATAAAAACACCGTTCAACATAATCTGTAGAAAAAATAAAAAACCGATCAATATCGGTTTTTTATTTATAGTATTTTCTTAAGGTATGTCCCCGTATGGGAATGCTTATTGTTAGCGATTTCTTCAGGAGTTCCCTTGCCAACAATTTTTCCTCCGTGGATACCTCCTTCAGGACCGAAGTCAATCAGCCAGTCAGCAACCTTAATAAGATCAAGGTTGTGCTCAATAACGACAACGGTATTGCCCTTGGCAACCAATCGGTTAAGCACGCCAATAAGATTCTTCACGTCATCATAGTGCAAACCAACAGTTGGCTCGTCCAACAGATAGATGGTTTTCTCCAAGTATGGACGATACAATTCTGATGCAATCTTCACTCGCTGTGCTTCTCCACCAGAAAGTGTTGTGGCAGACTGACCAAGCTTCACATAATTCAAACCAACATCAGACAGTGTTTTCAAGCGATCTGAAATTGCGGGAATTTCATTGAAGAATTCCAGTGCTTCTTCAACAGTTAGCTGAAGCACATCGTAAATGTTTTTCTTCTTGTACTTCACTACAAGTGTTTCCTTATCAAAACGCTTTCCGTTACAAACATCGCAAGTAACATACACAGTTGGAAGAAAGTGCATTTCAACGGCGATTTCTCCGTTACCTTCACATGCCTCACAACGTCCGCCCTTCACGTTAAACGAGAATCGATTGACCTTCCATCCACGAAGACGAGCTTCTTCAGTTGCGGCAAACAGTTCACGGATATGAGTAAACGCCCCCGTGTATGTTGCGATGTTTGAGCGAGGAGTACGGCCAATCGGAGACTGGTCAATCATGATTGCACGGGCCAAGTATTCAGTACCGGTGAATGATGCGCAGTTGAATACTTTGGCACTACGAAGCTTGCGCTCAAATCGAGCCTGCAAGTTAGCGTACAAAACATCATACAGGAACGTGCTCTTTCCGGAACCAGACACGCCGGTGATAGCGACCATACGACCAAGTGGCACGTCAATGTTCACATTCTTAATGTTGTGCAAGTTTGCCCCAACAATACGAAGCGTCCCCTTGTCTTCAGTGCGACGCTTCTCAGGTACCTCGATTTCTAATTCCTTGCGAAGGTATCCAAGAGTACGTGAGCCAGAGGGATTAGTCTTTGCCTTAAGCAGTTCATCCAAGTATCCAGACACAACAACCTGTCCTCCATGAACACCAGCTTTTGGACCAATATCGATAATATAGTCAGAAGCATAGATAGTATCCTCGTCGTGTTCAACGACGATAATAGTGTTGCCCATATCGCGAAGCGCTTCAAGTGTCTTAATCAAACGCTCATTGTCTCTTTGGTGCAGACCGATAGTTGGTTCGTCCAATACATACATGGCGCCAACAAGACGAGAGCCGAGCTGTGATGCAAGGCGAATACGCTGTGCCTCTCCTCCAGACAATGTGTTAGCAGTTCGACTAAGCGCTAGGTACTCAAGACCAACGTTGAGAAGGAAATTCAAACGGTCTTCAATTTCCTTTACGATAACCTTAGCAACCTCCTTATCCTTTGCAGAAAGTTTCAACGAGCCAAAGAAGTCAAAGGCTTCCTCAACTGACATAGATGTTAAGTCAACAATGTTGATACCGTTTACGGTACCGACATCACTTTGTTTAGTAGCTCCAAGAAATACATTTAACGCCTCGGGACGAAGACGCTTGCCGTGACAGGTATCACAAGGCTCTGTTCCTCCAAAGAACTTTGTTCCGATACCGTTACAGGTAGGACATGCACCATACGGACTATTGAAAGAGAACAGACGAGGTTCAATTTCTGGAAACGAGAATCCATCGTTAGGACAAGCAAACTTGCTTGAAAGCAGAAATTCCTGCAGCAAGTCTGTATCCATTGAGAAGTCCGGTGAGGTACCAAAAGTAATTAACACCAAGCCATCTGCTTCAAGCAGTGCGCGCTCAACAGCTTCAGACAAGCGAAGCTCTGCATCGCGAGGAGTATCGGTAAATTCATGAACAGCAAGTTCATCAACTAGCACCTCGATAGTGTGAGGAGTTGTCTTGTTCATCTCAATCTTCTCTCGAAGATTCTTGATCTTGCCGTCAACACGAACAGTTGAAAAGCCTCGTCCAAGTAAATCGTAGAGCAGCTGATAGTATTCGCCTTTTCGTCCACGAACAACCGGTGCGTATACCTGAATGCGAGTGTCGTTCCACGCAACACCCATCACTTCCTTGTTCTTAGCCTTTGAAAGATCCTTAATCTTTCCAAGAATAAATCCATTGATTTCTTCCATTGAGAGCTTCTGAATCAATGTCCCGCAGACAGGACAATATGCCTTGCCCACACGAGCATAGAGCACGCGGAGGTAGTCATAGATTTCGGTAATTGTCGCAACAGTTGAACGAGGGTTGTTTGAGCGAGATTTCTGGTCGATAGAGATAGCCGGCGAAAGGCCAGTAATCTCATCAACGTCAGGCTTGGGCATTTGATTCAAGAATTGACGAGCATAGGAAGACAATGACTCAACGTAACGACGCTGGCCTTCTGCGAAGATGGTATCAAAGGCAAGAGAGCTCTTGCCTGATCCAGACATACCAGTAATAGCTACCATCGCATTGCGAGGCATCTCAACTGAAATGTTCTTCAAATTATGTGTTCGCGCACCCTTAACAACAATAGTTTCGGCGGCACTTCCTATGACTCTCTTTCCTTTTTCCACAGACCAATTATAACATGAAAGTCAAGTCATGGCGACCTGTGGTACTATTAGTCCTATATGGATATATCTCGCATTGACCACACCCTTATTCACTTCTTTAGAAAGATTAGTATCCCTCTCGCTCGCATTTCCCTCTTTGTTATCTATTTCTGGTTTGGCATATTGAAAGTATTAGGTCTTTCCCCTGCATCAGGTCTTGTATATGCATTGCATGCTCAAACTATCCCCCTCGTTCCTTTTTATGCATTCTATATAGCCTTTGCATTATTTGAATGTCTGATCGGTATTCTTTTCCTTATTAAAGGAGCAGAGCGTATTGTTATTCCTCTTCTATTAATCCATCTCTTCACCACAATCCTTCCTCTTATCTTCTTGCCTGGTATGGTATGGCAAATGTGGTTTGTGCCGACACTTGAAGGTCAGTACATCATCAAGAATCTTGCTCTCATCACAGCAGCGATAGCAATTGCTGCCCATCTGCATCCGTTGCCGTATCATAAGAAATAAAAAAAACGCCACTAACGGTGGCGTTTTTTTATTTCTGAAAATCTTCCTTAGCTAAACGAGACTGATCAAGGATAGCTTTGAATGTTCCGTAAAAAACTTCTTGCTTTGACATGGGAACAACAACCATAACTATTTTGCCGTCTATAGATTTTCTATATTTAGCATGACTTCCTTTTTGGGAAATAAATTGAAATCCATTTTTCTTTAAGACTGTTGCAATATGACGAGAAGAATAACATTTAGGCATGGAGCACCATTGGTACTACTTCAGGATTTTCAATTGAAATAACGTCCCGAATATCGGTATCTTCAAAGTATAACTCTAGTGCCTCCTGAAGGTTTTTAATTGCCTCCACCTTGGTATCCCCCATACTTGCCACGTTCACGTTTAAACACTGAGAAACATATCCGTTTCCCTCTTTCCATACAATACCCTGAAGTGTTTTGCCTTCAATTTTCATATGTTCAATATATAACATTCTGTAACTCATTTCAATAAATGATAATGAAGATATTATAACAATTGAATAATTGAGAAAATCTCTA
>JAQBRC010000023.1 GCA_028286705.1 Candidatus Nomurabacteria bacterium | reverse complement strand
TGACATAGGAGTGTATACTAGCAGATAACAGAATACTTTGAAAGATACTTAGGGGTAACAAAAACTAAAAGCTGCATGCGCCGCTGAACCCTGTCCAGTCAGCCCACCAGCCTGGATTTATATTTACGCCTGTTACGCACCCTGCGTTTGGATTTTTTTCTAAATGAAGCCAAATACCATACCCATTTCCTCCTGGGGCACGTACATACATTAGTGCTTGTACAGCACTAGTTGGCTGCCCAGAAATATACGGTGCAAGGGGTATCTGCAGGACGCTAATATAATCACCCAAATTATCAGGCTTGGTGCCAGCTGGAGGATATGTTCCATGATCATCATAATAAAGCTCAAGAGCAGTCTTCACTTGCCGCACACCAGCTATCAAAGCTGCATCGCGGGCCTTTGAACGGGCAGTGTTTAAGGAAGCCAGAATGACACTGGCAAGAATGCCAATGATTGCAATAACAACAAGCAGTTCGATAAGGGTGAACCCTGACTGAGACTTTTTCATACTTTTTAAATTATAGCAAAAAATCTTTGTTATTCCTTCTCTATCCAGTTCTTCTTTATCGACCTATGCCCATAAGCTGCATCAAAGGTGCAAGCGCATTACGATGCTTGGCAATTTCACTTTTATACTTGCCCATAACCTGTACAGCAGCATACTGCTCTGGCATTCCGGCTTTCTTTTTTGCTTCGATTTCATCCTGAATCTTTTTTAGCAATTCAGTAACTTCCTTGTTGCCTTCCAGTGCCTTAAGAGTGTTAGCCATTTCTGGATGTTCCTCTATCTGCTTTGCAATCGCTTCAGCTTGGTCGCCTGAAACGCCTTTCATTTGCAATGTCTTTTTTAGTAAAAATGATTTAAATCCCATATACAGTCATGCTATCATATTTATGTAATGAAATCACTCCCCGAAATACATGCCTATTGGCAGGAACACAATACCTGTGAACTGAAAAGTACTGCTACTCAGGCAGTACTTGGCGATGGCAATCCTCATGCCGATGTCGTATTTATTGGCGAAGCGCCAGGCAAGAACGAGGATCTTGTAGGAAAGCCATTTATTGGTGCTGCAGGAAAGTTTTTGTCAGAAATGCTGGAGTCTATAAAAATGAAGCGCGAGGATATCTATATAACAAATGTTGTAAAGTATCGCCCTCCCAACAATCGCGACCCTCTTCCCGAAGAAAAGGAGACCTGTCGAGCATGGCTCAATGAAGAGCTTGCGGCTATCAAGCCAAAACTAATTGTCTTTCTTGGTAGGCACGCAATGGGCAATTTCTTTCCTGATGAAAAGATATCAGCCGTACATGGAAAGTTATTAAAAAAGAAAATTGCTTCCCTTCCAACAGAATATTTTCTGCCGCTGTATCATCCTGCAGCTGCACTCTATAACGGAGGCTTGCGAGAAGCATTACTAGAGGATTTCCAAAAGATTCCTCTCGCGCTAAAAAAGATTACAACTTCTTAAGTTCCAATGCCAAAAACATTGGGATTTCTTTGCGCGCATTATCCTCTGCTGCCTGTCTCGGACCCGGCTGAGATTTCTTGTGTGAGTTCCATTCTTCCAAGTTAGTGATGGCAAAGCCGGCATTACGAAATGACTTCATATACCATTGCATAGAACGATGAAAGGTGGTGGTAACAGTTTTTGCTTCGCCTTTAAAAGGACTGAGTTCGATAGGAATAGAAATTTCTGAAAGGTATTTCTCAACCTTTCTATACTGTACTGTTTTCTTGCTATCAAATCCCCAGTCAGTATGCTGCGGTATGCGGAATGATGGATGCAGCAATACCAAGACAACCTTGCCGTCCGGACGAGTAACCTGTCGCATACCTTCCATAACTGCTGCAATGTTTTTTATGTTCTCAAAGGCAAGTACGGTAAATACAACATCAAATGTTTCAAGTTTGTATGCATCTAATGTTTCTGCATTGCCAGCAATGTAGAGTTCCTTTTCTCCAGCTTGAGATTTTGCTTTTTCAATCAATACTGCTGACTGATCAATACCCACAACTTCTGCTCCTTTCGCCGCACACAGTCGTGCAAAATACCCCTGTCCACAAGCCACATCAAGAATACGCTTCCCTTTTGATGGATCAATCAGTCGTACAATATTAGGTGCAATCACTGCTTCTTGATAGGTATCCTCTCCTGAAAGATAATTGTCATACCATTGCGCTACGTTGTTCCAATCTGTTTTCATTATGAGGTTTCTTTCTTAAGCATACTGATAACCTGAGCGATTGAAGTGATACTTAAGAAATATCTTGCATCAACGATAATACGGATAATGTACGCAGCAAGACCGCTAACCACAAACTGCTTCTTATTTAAAATTGCCCATGCCTTTCCTACTGGAATAACGAATACTCCTGGTTGCGGCACATAGTCTGATACAGGGACACCTGCAATACGATTTGAAATGGTTTTAGCTAAATACTGGCCCTGATCAATAGCGGTCTGTGCCAAACCACTATATTGAGTTCCTGATCCGTCACCGGCAATATATACAGAGTCATCATTTGGCAGTGCAAGAGTTGAGGTAACTTGCACCCGCTTCTTCTCTGTCATTACAACACCAGGAATGGTTGCAAATGCTCCACTGATTTTTGTTCCTGCAGTCCAGATAACAGTCGATGCCTTCATTTTCAATGTAGTTGGTTCTGGAGTGTTTTTGTTTGTTACTGTAAGAAAATCTTCATCACATGCATTCACTCCATAATTCGCATAAACAGTTACCCCATTCTTTTGCAGTTGTTCTGTAACAAGTGCTGACGCATGTTCAGGAAGCGCAGCTAAGACTCGTGGAGACGAATCAAGCAGATCAATACCAATGAGTGATGGATTCACTCCAACCTTCTTAGCCTTCTCCTTAAGGAATGGGCCAAGTGCCCCGGCAAGTTCTGTACCCGAAGGGCCAGCACCAATAATCATAATGTGCAGCAGTTCTTTGGCTTCAGCTTCAGAAAGATTCTTCGCATCAGAAATCTTTTGCAAGAGCGATGATCGTAATGCCAATGCTTTCTTAACAGACAAGAAATCTTGCGCATGAGCTTCCATGCCTTCAATGCCAAAATAGTTAGCGTCGCTACCCATTGCTAATACCGCATAGTCATATGACAATGCTGAACCGCTTTTTAAAGAGATAGCCTTCTGAGTTAGATCAATACCAATATAGGTATCTATAAGGAGTGTCACATTCTTAGGAATGATCTTATCCAGAGGAATAGATACCTGATTTGCACTTGCCCCCGCAACTAATCGGTATAGATTCGGGTAGTACTGGAAACAGTTGTTGGTCGATACCAGCGTTACCTCAGCTAGGGGGTTCTTGGCCAGCAATCGAGCCACTTCAATACCAGCAAAGCCGCCTCCAACAATGACCACTTTTGACCGATTTTGAGGGGTTTTCATGCCGCAAGTATACCAAAAAGTGCCCTAAACCCCTATTGTTGTGTATAATTGTAATATGGATGCGAATGATTCGTCTAAGGATAAGGAACAGCACTTTTTTGACATGGTTGAGGCTCATCAGGACGCTATATTCCGCTTTATTTACTTTCGAGTATCTAACCGCGCAGTAGCCCTTGATATCACTCAAGACACATTTACCAAGACCTGGCTGTACCTTGCCTCCGGAAAAACTATCGAATATAACGAGGCGTTTTTATACCGAATTGCCCGCAATGCCACCATCGACTACTTCAAGAAGGCTAAATCCGCCTCTCTCGATACTCTGATGGAAGCAGGATACGATCCCGGCTCAAACAAGACCGTTGACGACGTATTCCGCGGAGACGATATCGAAACGGTACGAGCATTGCTCGAAACCCTAGACGAGGAAAGCCAGCAGATTATTTTCCTTCGATTCACTGAAGAAAAACCAATCGAGGAAATAGCAAATATGTACGGAAAAAGTGTTAATGCCATGACTGTCCGCATTCATCGCATTGTCAAAAAACTTCGATCTGCATTTGATGCAAAACATTCACAAGAATAAGCAATTATATGGAAACCAAATTATCAACATTAAAAAACCTCAAAACTCTCACTCTTACCTCTGAAGAGCGTGACTTGATGCGCGCACATGCTGCTCGTATTGTTATGACAACTCCAGTTGTTGTTACAGAGTCATTCTTCAAGCGAGGTGTACAGCACGGTTTGCGCATCGCGCTTTCAAGCATGATGTTTGTTGTCTTTATTGCTGGTAGTGTTTCTGCTGTTGCAAGCAATGCCCTTCCGGGAGATCCATTGTATTCGTTTAAGATCAACGTGAACGAGGAAGTTAAGGGCTTATTCCTTAAGACTCCTGAAGAAAAGGTGCTCTGGCAGAAGAACCGTATTGAAAATCGCGTAAGTGAAATTCAGATACTTGCTGAATCAAACAGTCTGACACAGGCTAAGCAACAGACAGCAGAAAAGGCCATCAATAGTCACGTTGCGGCTCTTTCAACTGATCTCACAACGCTTAGTGACCAGTCCCCTAATACAGCCCTAACGGTTACGACTTCTCTTGAACAGACTCTTAAGGCAAACAAGACATCAATTCAAAACTCTTCTGATAGTGCTGACAAGACAGATACAGGTAAGGCAGACGCTATTAAAACAGTTGATGCAACATTGCTCAAAGTTTCAAACCAAGAGGTACAAATTCTCTCAAAGGAAATTGATAATATTAATACAGCAGTAACTACGGTGCCTACCGATGCAACTGCTGCACTAAAGACCACTACTACCACTGACACTGCTGGTACCAGCACTTCTACTTCCGTAAATGCAAAAACAGTTACTCCTTCTACCCCATAAAGGTTGAGGAGTAAAACAAGGCTTATATCGACACAAAGAAACCGCGTTTAACGCGGTTTCTTTGATTTTACTGACGAAGTACTTTTGTTCCGTCAGGCGTATGCAACACAGGATCACGAACGGCCGAGACTCCTAATGTCTGAGCGCTGATGACAATAGAAGCCTTTGCTCCAATCATCGTCATACCGGGCATTGAGCGAATACCCTCGGTCATTGTTATCGGCCACTGCCCTATGTCCATAGTCTTGCTGGTATTGTTGGTGATACGCAGGGCCGCATCGTCATCCATTGCTTCAACTGTTGCCAACGGCTTCGTTACGATTGCACTGACAATAGACTGCAAAATTGGTTTCGATGCGCTTGGGGAAAGATAATACGAAAGACTAACAGTATACGTTCCAGCATAATGATAGGCATGCGGCACAAGTGAAAGCGTTTGCTGAATGTATGTTGTACCGTCTCCCATGTTCCAATAGAAATATCCTAGGGGGTTTTTTATTGCATCAGCATTTTCAAACGATGCGGAATATTCATCAGATACTCCCTGAAAGATATTTTTTGGAACAGTAGCTGCTAAGGTGGGCTTCTTGAGGACGGGAGGAGCTTTCATTGTTACAGATTTATTCAACGTCTTATTGCCTGCGCTAGCAGCAGTTGTATTTTCAGTATCATCAGAAGGTGCAGGATTAGATGTAGTTTCGCTAACAACATCGGTGACAGTGACATTAGCCGCATCAGGAGTTCCCTCTGCTGTAATCCAACCCGTACCATCCCACTGCATAGTCTTGCCGCTAGCCGCCTCCCCCGCAGGCCATCCTGATGAAAATGATAACGTATCTACTACATTTCCCTTGCTGTCTTTCAGTGACACATTTTCGCCTGTGTTTCTTAATCCACTGGCACCAAATGGCCCAGATTCGTCACTGATGCCTTCGACAGCATCGGGTGCACTGGCAGTTGTTCTTTCTATGAGTAGGTATCCGTGAGCAGCAATCGATTTGCTCAGTGTATATAGGACACTATTCCCATCCTTGTATAATTTCCATCCAGTCAATGAGATTGCTTCCTCACCGCTGTTATATAGTTCGATCCATTCGCTGTATTGACTCTTGGTTGTGCCCATCCATGCCACTTCATTTATCTTAACGTCACCAAAGGCAACGCACGGCAAAAGCAAGGCGCCAAGAAATAACCATACTGTGTATTTCATAGTGTTACTCTAATATTTTACGAAGTTCTTGATAAGGGATTTCTTCAGGTTGTATTGCAACCGTTGTAGGTGCAGGAGCTGTAGTCGGTACTGGTGCCGCAGGAGCAGATTGAGAAACTGGAACTACAGGTTCAGGAGCAACTGCAGCAGGTTGAGGTACAGAAATTATGTTTTCAACAACCACTACGGGCTGAACCGGTGCCGCTATAGGTGTTTCCTTTTTCTGTGAATCAGCAACTGCGTTCATCAATGCTGCCTTAAGCAGATCTCTGTTCTTCTCTGTCGGTCCACGTTCAGTTAACTTTACGGGCGGAATGCTGTCACGAAGTGTCTTTTCTCCAGAAAACGGAGTGCTCGGAGCAGGAGTTGGCTTTTCAACAACTGGTGATGGAGTCTTTGGCGATGATCCATCTAAAGACGCCAACAGCTCAGTCAGTGCGGGACTAACTGCAACAGGCTGAGGTTCAGACTTAGGCGTATTTATAACAATAGCGGGCATTGGTTTCTTAACCTGCACAGTATCTCGAGAAATTGGCTTAAAGATTCTTACTGGTGCGGGAGTATTTGTCCCTAATTCTTGAGGGTATACAGCAGGGGGCGTAGCAGTAAAGGCTTTCTTGAAAGGCGTATGGTCTTGAGGTACTGATGGAGTATTGGGGCGTGGCCTTGGAGCCCATTGCTTTTCAGCGGGACGAGGCTGCTGCTGTGATGCCACAGCAACAGGCTCTTCATCATCGATAGTTCCTTCTTCCTGACGAGACTGCGGAAATCGCTGCGGCTGTGCATATTGCGCACCAGGATCAACGAATTGTTTCTTCGGCTTGTCTGCTACAGCAGGAGCTGCACCTTCGCCAAACCAATCCATAATATTCTTTACCACCTTCTCTCTATCTTCTGCGAAGTTAGAACGAGAAAGTTCGATTACATCATTGCGGTATGTAATAGTCGGACGAGGGGTTGGAGGCAACGTGCGAGCTGAGAAAGGAGACGAACCCATGTCGTTAATAAGCAACGACAAGTAAATCTGTGCCATTCCCAAGTTCACCAAATCGTTAGCGGTAAATTGTGGTGAGAATACTTTTTCCAATAACTCGCCATCCAATGGTCCTACGCGAAAACTAATACTAGTACCGACGTTTCCAAATACCGCATCACGTACCGACTCCTCCATCTGAGCAACATACTGGTGAGCAATAACTAAAGCAAGTTTGTACTTACGTGCTTCAGAAAGAATATTTGCAAATGATTCGTTTGCAAACGATTGGAATTCATCGACGTAGAAGTAGAAGTTAGGCAATTCTGCCAAACGCTGCGGACTGGCGTCAGCACGACTCATGGCTGAAAGATAGATCTTGGTAATGATCATACTTCCAAGCAAGCTTGTGTTCTGCTCTCCGATACGCCCCTTTGAAAGGTTCACAATCAGAATCTTCTGATTGTCCATCGCCTCACGAATATCAAAGCTCGATTTTGGCTGACCTATGATATTTCGAATAAGCGGATTAGCAGTAAACTGACCAATCTTGTTTTGAATTGCGGCACCGGCTTCCTGCATGTATCGGTCACCATACTTCGCAAACTCTTCGCTCCAAAATGCCTTCACACCAGGATCACTAACCTGAGCAACTACCTTGTCACGAAATGCCTTATCAGAAAGCATGCGGTTAACACCAAGCAGCGTAGCATCTGGATATTCAAGCAATGCCAGCAGGATGTTGTTAAGGATGTACTCCATACGAGCACTCCAGGCATCAACCCAAATCTTCTTGAACGTACTCATCAGTCCAGATGCAACGAAGTGTCGCTTGTCTGCACCAACATCTTCAAGCACGTTAAAGGAAATAGGATGATCGGTATCAAACGGTGCGAAGTAAATCACATCCTTGATACGATGCTCAGGAATGTAGTCGAGCATCTTTTCAGCAAAGCTGCCGTGCGGATCCAGCACTGCCAGCCCTTCGCCTCGGGCAATGTCCTGAATTGCCATATTTTCCAATAGGGTAGATTTACCCACACCAGATTTTCCGATCACATACATGTGACGAGTACGGTCGCGACTCTTTATACCAAAGCGAGTGCGCTGATTACGATAGTCGGTTTCTGCAATATACGTGATATGTTCGGGGTCATACGGAACGGTCATGCCATAAGTATAACAGATAGCTGACCCTCTACCATACTAAAATAATGGGTATCAATACAATCTGAGGGAAAACTAATTAATAAATAAATCAGGGTACTGATTCTTTATTTTTTGCAGCATTGGGTTGATGACTTCTGTTGAATAGACACTATCTGGATTCTTTCCATAGAAGTCATAATGATGTTCTTCCGCAGGATAAAACTCCTTCGCAGACATAATTTGAGTAGAAATAGAAGCACCTTCTGGCAAGGTTGACTGTACCTTTTCCATTACTTTTGTAATAAGCCCTACATCACCGCCATTATCCGGATCAGAGGCTTCAGCCTGTACATCATCTGTATAAAAAATAACTGAACGATACTGCGATCCTATACCAATACTAGGATACTGCTGTCCCGATTCATCGTGCATGGCATAAAAAATCTTAAGCAACTGTTCTGTATCTACAACAGCTTCATCATGCATAATCATTACAACCTCAATATGCCCTGTTGTACCCGTTGATACAACTTCATGACTAGGATTAGCAACGGTACCGCCCATATATCCTGGAACAACTTCGTGAACGCCTTTAACCTGCTTGTATACAGCCTCTGGTGTCCAGAATCCTCCAGTACCTAGGTATATAGTCTTCATATAAGGGATTGTAGCATTAAAAATACCCATGAGACGCTAGTCTTCATGGGTATGGTTTTCATTTTGTCGCTCATCATGATAGAGCAGGCTTTCAATCGCCTCTTCGTTGTAAAGATGCACTTTACCTTTTTGTTGTTTCTCATGTTCTAGGTCAGTATACGCATCTGTCTTACGAGGTAATTTAATACCGAGGTTGCTAAAGTAACGAATCAATCTCCGCGGAATCGTTTGCTTTCCTTCGATTTGATTCTTCTTTCTCAATAAGCGAGATCGTACAAACGGGGCTGCAAAAAATTTTCGATCTTTTTCGCTCGGTAATGGCATGTCGGTAATCAGCATTTTTGTATCAACCCTGTATTCTTCACAATTCTTGTTAATACAAATTAGCGTCCGATCATGAAAATGCTCATCGATTTCCTCAAAGTCATCAGAACGAATAGGCGTCCATGATAATTTGTGATCACAATGCTTGCATTGCACCATGTTCTTAGCTACCACTTTATATACTCTACCAGTATTGAACATCCGAGTGTAAAAGTCGCCATACCGATTAATCGGAAACGAAAAGAATGGATCTTTGTTTCGATGATCGATAATCAGTATCCAAATTTGGTCATCCTCTCTGAATATCTTTTTTGATGCAAGATAGGAAGTCCAGACCACAATGATATACCCTTCGATTTCTGCCTCATAACAGGCCTCGATTCCTTTACTCACCTTGCGAAAATACGATAAGCCAGCTGACTTCAACGCTTCAAGACGTTGGATAACTTGTGATAAGGGCTTTAGATGAAAGGATATGTTTGAAAATCCTTCATTCAATATTGCCTCAACTGTACCATTCAACACTTCTAGTCTTTGATTTACTGATGCACTCACTATTCCTCCTTTTTTATGTACTTTTTATTACAGTACCATAAAAATAAGAAAAGTCTATTCCATTGCTTCAGTAATATACTTGAAATGCTTTTCCTCAACAGGCTGAATTGATAAGCGACTGCCTTGCTGACGTACCATCATACCTTCAAGGCTAGGGTCATGCTTTATTTCCTCCAATGAAACTGGTTCCTTGAATTTCTTAACAAAACTGACATCAACGCATACCCAGCGAGGGTCAGTTTTCTTGCTAGAGGGATCGTAATGATCATCCTTTGTATCAAACTGCGTCTCGTCAGCACGCGCGTCGCCCGTTATCTTGGCAATTCCATATATACCAGTAGGTGTTGAGCTGGAATGATAAAAAAGGGCCATATCGCCCTTTTTCATATCGTCGCGCATAAAATTACGCGCTTGGTAATTGCGAATGCCGGTCCATGCAGTTGTTTTGTCCTGCTTCAAATCGTCAATCGAGTAACAATCACCTTCACTTTTTAGTAACCAGTAGCGCATGCTAGCCAACAGCAAGTACGTATGCAAGCGCCAATACCAATGATGAGATCAAAGCTACATTCTTGGTAAACATAATGTATTCACTTGCACGGTGCATTGGATCCTTAATAGTCCAGAAATTGTGAACCATTGTAGTAATCGGAAGCAATGCAAGGATAAGCAATCCAAGACCGATTTCAGGAGTGATCCATCCAATCAATGAGATACCGCCAATAGTAAACAAAATTCCCGAAGCGATAACTGAAGCCTTAGCAAATGGTACACCCTTTGAAGATGCATATCCTGCTAGATAACTTGCTTTGAAAAAGTGATTGAGACCACTCTGTAGAAAGTACAATCCAAGTACGACGTGTCCGATAATAAATAGTGCAATCATGTATACGTTTTATTTAGTAAGTAATGCCATTATTATACACCTTATCCGTTTCTGTGTCTTATCTAGTTGACAGACTTTTCATAATTTGGTACCTTTCTATTACAAGGTAGTAGATAAATATTATGGA
>JAQBRC010000021.1 GCA_028286705.1 Candidatus Nomurabacteria bacterium | reverse complement strand
ATAAATTCCAACAATAATACTGTAGACAGCGAAGAATATATCGTGACTAAAATAATAGGTTGTACTTAGCTTAATGAGAATAACCCCATAAATTATAAATAGGAAGACAAACAGATCCCATGGGACTTTGTTAGTTACTGCTGATTTAATTCTTTTTAAATGTTTTTTCATATTATTATCTTCCAATACCTATATAGCTGATACCTGACATGACAACATCTTTTTTGTCTAAGCAGTTCTTTCCATCAATAATAGTATCGATGTTGAATCGAGCAAAGTCTGCTCCTTTCAAGCTACTGAATACCGTGTGATTGGTTGCAACGAGCACTGCGTCTGCATTTGTAAGCGCTTCGTCTAGAGTTTTGACAGTAGACTTTGAAAGTACGTGAGGGTCATATGATATGACGATCGCGCCTTTTTCCTCAAGAAGCTTGATAACCTCAAAGGCAGGACTTTCACGGCAGTCATCAATATCCTTTTTGTACGCAAGGCCGAGTACCGCTACTCGAGATCCGTTAAGGGCCTTAGATTTCTTGTTAAGCTGTTCCTGTACCAGGCTGACAGTGTATTCATGCATTTCCTCATTGGTCTTGCAGGCAAGAGAAAGGAAGTCATGCTCGAAACCACTGGTTTTCTTTGAGTATTCGATCAGGTAGTACGGATCAACTGGGATACAGTGTCCACCGATACCGAGACTTGGATAGTGAGCCATGAATGCAAATGGCTTGGTTGCCGCACCGTCGATGACATTGACCACATCAATATCAAGCTTTGCGAAAGAACGTGCAAGCTCGTTTACGAATGCAATGTTCACGTTTCGGAATGAGTTTTCTACCACCTTTACTGCTTCTGCTTCCTTGAGAGATCCCATTGGCTTGATAGTAGCTTCCACGATAGCCATATAAAAGGTTGTAGCGCGATCACAGCTTTCAGCGTCAAAACCACCCACCACGCGAGGGATGTTTGAAACGTTCCACTTAGCATCGCCAGGATTAATACGTTCTGGACAGTGTGCAAGTGAGAGACCCCCCCCTACTTTCAAACCGGAAACACGTTCCAAAATAGGAACGATGATTTCTTCGCAGACACCAGGATTAACAGTTGATTCAAGAATAACGAGTTGACCTTCGTGAAGGTACGGACCGATAAGCTCGCAAGAAGATTCTACAGGAGTGTAGTCAGGCATCTTGTTGCAGTCCACAGGAGTTGGAACACAGATGATAACAATATCTGCCTTTTTGACCGCCTCGAAATCCGTAGTGACTTCTAGAGTAGTAGTTTCGATCTCCTTTTGGACATTCTCATCCTGAAATGGAGACTTTTTATTGCGTATAAGATCTACCTTTTCGGTATTAACCTCAATACCTGTCAGAGAAAATCCCTTGCGAGCAGCCAAAAGAGCCAACGGCAATCCGACGTACCCTAGTCCCACCACAGCAACATTCATGTCTTGTTTAATCATCTTAATTGGGGTCTAATTTATTAGGTTCTCACCCTACCCTAAAATTGACAAAATGTCAATAGACACTCCTAATGCTAATGAGCCACTCTTTGCTCTCCCCTACTTCATTGATTTTTCCGACAAAAAACGCTATTCTACACCCACACTATATATAGTGCATTTTGTCGGATCGTCTAATGGTAGGACAACGGTTTCTGGTACCGTTTATCTTGGTTCGAGTCCAGGTCCGACAGCCAACACGAGCGCGCTCGAGACGCGTCGTTAATATTAAATCTAACCCTGTTCCCTTATCAGGTAATATGTCAGGCTCTAGCTTCGCCGACCTCGACCACCATAAGTGGAATGTTTTCTATATGCGTGACAGTAAATAAGATTTACCCTATACCTTACAAAGTTCGGATGTAAAAGTTCGAGAATTTTATTTATTCATATAAATTTTAGCTTATCAAAACCCGCTCAAGTTGTGTCATGGTATGATTAAGTTATGAAGAAACGCTTAATCCCAGTATTTGTTCTTATCCTCTATATCGCATTCCTGATTAAGATAATGGTCTTTAAGGATGTACCACTTATTAGGGTAGGTTCATTGATGTTAAATTTTGGAGGGACGCAAGCAGGTCAGGCAAACTTTTTGCCTCTCAAGACCATTTTGCCGTACCTACTCGGCGAGAAGGGGTGGATTATTGCGGGCATTAATCTTGTCGGAAATATTATTTTACTGCTGCCAATAGGATTTCTTGTTCCTTTGGTCTTTCGAAACATGACGTGGAAAAAATCCCTCGTTCTTGCTGTTGTCACTGGTTTCGCCATCGAGGCGATGCAAGTAGTGTTGCATGTGGGTATATTTGATATTGACGACGTCATACTGAATGCACTCGGCGTCATGATCGGCTATTGGGCATTTGTGATTATCTCAAGGTGGATACGTTCGAAGAAATACAAAAATCTAATTATTGCAGCAGTTATAGTTATCGCCACTGTATCTGCTACGTTGTATGCTGCTTATGAGGAGCTTCAGCAGCCAGTGCGTTCTGGAGTCGGTCAGTCTGATAACGGGGATCTTTGTGGCGGTACCGGCGGTACTGGGCAGATTATCAGTACGGGAAACAATACAATCGTGATGAAGCGAGGAGACGGTAAGAATCAAATTGTTAACTTTACCAGTCAGACAACAATCAAAACATCGAACGGCCCTGCATCCCAATCCGATTTGAAAACAGGAGACAGGATAACGTTAGTCGGAGGACCAAATCCCGATGGCAGCTTTACTGCAGATGCTGTTTTTGTGTGCAGTTTGACGGGTTCAGAAACTCAGAAATAGCCTTGTTTTTCCGTTAGCTCAAATAGTCAACAAATAAGGTGTCAAAAGAATTCTGAAAAAAGTGGTTATTTCGATGAAAATGGTAATAAAAAAGCAGGTGAACTTATAGATGATTATGAAAGCAAATTAACAGGAGTTAAGGCTTATTTCATATAGTGATTAGGTATTTATCCCGTATTAATTTAAACTTATAGCATATGCCAATTTATAACAACTCAAATGGACGATTTAATATCTTAAGTTACGAAATTGGGATGGAATGGTCATCCATGCTGATTTAGTTGAACCTCATTTAAAATAAGAGGAATATATATGCCTGGAGCAAAGAAAAAAATTTTAGATATATTTATCGAAAACGTTGGAAAACCGCTAACTAAAGAATTGTTAGCGGAAATAGCGGGTGTTTTTGATTGGGCTCGTTCTATCCGTACATTAAGGCAGGAGGGATACGACATTGAGCTTTTGAAAGATGGATCTTATGTCCTTAAAAGTCTTGAGATGCGAGAAGATGGGAATAAAAGAGATGCTATAGATACAAAGACTCGCTATCGAATTATGCAAAGAGACAATTCTATTTGTCAGAGATGTGGTCGCGGGATTGAAGATGGCGTTAAACTTGCTGTTGATCATAAGATACCTGTTGATATGGGGGGAGATGGTTCTGATGAAAACCTCTGGATTTTATGCGAGGAATGCAACCTTGGAAAGAAGCATTGGTTTAATGATCAAAATGCAGGTGAGATGAAAGTTCTTCTTAAGGAAAAGAGTGGTTCAAAAAGATTAGAATTATATTTTGATATGCACCCTGGTGAAATCCTTGAACCCGCAAGACTGAGAGTCGTGAGTGGAATACGAGATTGGGAGAGGACTCTACGAATGATTCGTCAGAATACAGGAAAGAATATTAAATATATTAAAAAGGATCCTGAAACTGGGGAAGAAGGCTATATCTATAAGAAATAGTTATTGTAAGTGCTTTGCCATTTGTTCAGCGATTGCCTTGAGAACTGGAACTGCAACTGAGTTGCCAAGCTGTTTGTAAGCAGGGCCATCCTTGACTGGAAATTTAAAATTATCTGGAAAACCTTGCAAGCGAGCACATTCGCGAATAGTTAATTTGCGAAGCCCTAATGCGTTTTTTGTTAGTTTCTTATCGTTTCCCTTTTTATATACATTAATAGGTTTGTCTTGAATAAGATTTCTTTCTCTTCCCATCCCTCCCACAACCAGTGCATTTGAAACACCCTTTGGGTCAAGTACCATATAGCCGAAGCCGTTGCCCTTGCTAGCATGTCTTTTTTTGTGTCTTTCAAGACCTTCAAAATACATTTGGGATATATAATGCTTAGGGTCTACTTTTTTTTCTAAAATGGATTTGAGTTGAACTCGTGGTATTGGTTCAGGAAATTTAAAATCAGTTTTCTTTTTGAACCCCACTATATAAATTCGTGGTCTATTCTGGGGTACACCATAGTCTTTTGCATTTAAAACTTGGTAATGTACGTCATAGCCAAGTTTTTCAGTTAGTACTGTCAAAATAGTTTTGAATGTATTGCCCTTATCATGATTTTCTAGATTTCTTACATTTTCTAAAAGAAAGGCCTTAGGCTTGTATTTTTCTAATATTTTTTCAACTTCAAAAAACATTGTTCCTCGAGTATCTGCAAACCCCTTGCGCTTTCCCGCAATTGAAAAAGCTTGGCAGGGAAAACCCCCAAGAAGAATATCAAACTTCGGAATCTTTTTGTCCATTTCTTTCACCACCTCTCGTAGGTCCGTGCAATCTATTTCTCCGAAATTTTCTGTATATGTTTTGCAGGCAGAAGTGTCAAAATCATTGGCATAGACAGTATCGCAAAGATCCTCAAACCCTTTTCTAATTCCTCCAATACCCGCAAATAAATCTATGGACTTTAGTTTTTTAACAGATTTTTTAGCCATTTATCCAGCAATTATAACAAAGTTGAACATCTTTAACTAATCAAACTAATCGTTGTCTCTCATAGGGATAACTAACAAAAAAGCCGTTCCTGCAAAGGAACGGCTTTTTTGTTTATCTATACTTTCTTTACAGTTTTAATCAATTCTTTTAGAGCATCTGTATTGCCTGAGCCGGTAATATTTAGCTTAAGAAATGTTGTGTGCGATAGGGGAACGATGTATGTAAGCCATCGTTTTGTTCCTGGAAATACAGGCAAGTTGTCTGCGGTATGCGCTACAACAATTGCAGGTACTGGACCTGTTGCTGTAGTAGATTTTTCTCCTGAAATATTGCTAGTACTTATGAATCCCTGCTTACTCTCATCATATGAATAGCTAATGTTACCAAACTTGGCGTCTTCGCTAGTAACACTAGTTGCGGGAACATAGTCAATAGTAATAGTATCTCCCTTCCACTCTCCTGTGGTTTGAGTCAGTATCACCTCGCTATTTGTAGTAGTTGTTATGTTCCATGTAGTTCCTTTGTAGAAGGATACGCCCCAGGGTGTCTTTACAACAGGATCTCCGGCAGGGACGGTAGTAGTAGAAGAACCAGTAGGGACAGTTGATATCCCTGTATCAATCGGCACTACAGCCTTAGGCTTAAAAATGAAGTACGCTCCAACAGCTATGATAATGACTAACAGTACAATTGCTATTTTTTTATTCATACTAAAATGGTACGCCTAAAAGCAATTAATAGCTAGGAGTGCGAGTGGATATAAAAAGCCCTTCTGTCAGAAGGGCTTTTTAGAGTTAACTCGTTGTTTCCGTTTGAGAATACCCAACGCTCTGCACCAACTGTATATTGCTTTTGCTGATGTAACTGTTGATAACAAACACTGAACTTATAACTGCTATAGCCATAACTCCATTAAGGATAAGGTCAGGGTGGTGGTGGCTGATCTTGATACCCATATTAAGAAATACCGCTAGGGCAACAATACCCATAATGATGAAGAGGAGGATATTGGTGGTATTGCGGGGAGAAGCCATCAATCGCTGCAATAGGTTCGTATAGTGCTCGCTAATGCCGCTAGAAACAACCGGTGACTCAGGTTGCACAGTTGATACCTCTGCAGGCGCAGAAGCGGTCTCAGCGCCCAATACGTCAGGTGTGGCAGTCTCAACAGCAACAACGGTAGGTTCAGGTGTCTTGGCAACCTCTGTTGGGATAGTAGTCTCAGGAGCCTTTGCTGCAGTAGCTGCAGGAAGACCGAATACCTGTACAACGAAGATAGTAGGGCTGCCTTGGTAGGTGCCTTCTGCAACACCGGTGCCAACCTGCGTGTAGTTAGTTTTGGTGATATTTGCTCGATGAGTCGGACTGTTCATCCATGCCTGTGTCAGGTCCTTGGCATCAGTGAAGTTAATGGCAAGGTTTTCTCCAGCGTAACTGTAAGTGTATCCAACTTTCTTAAGCCAGAACCATGGTGTTTTGCCATCTGGACTAGTGTGTGCAAAGTATTGGTTTGCAGCCATGTCATCAGCCTTTTCCTGGGCCGCTTCATTGAGTGTCTGGTTAACAGACAGGGCAGGGAGGTTGAGCTGAGTGCGTTCATGGTTAGTCAGCTCAGACAGAATACTCGGCAATATATTACCGGTATCAGCGTTGCTGGTAACCAGCAGGCTAGGAATAAGGAAGGCAAAGATCTCAAGAAAGACAACAAAGCCAAGGATTCGATGGATATTCTTGTGGTGCAGAATATGCGGACGATGCCCGTTAGCTTCATGGGGAATAAAATGGAGTTTGAGCCAATTTAACATGACAACATTATACATAAAAACAGCCCCTCTGTACAGAGGGGCTGTTAATAAGTAGGAAACTACTGAACGTTCAGTGCAGCGCGAGTCTTTGCACCAACTTTGCCGTCGGCACTCAACTTGTGTGCCTTCTGCCACTTCACGAGAGCAGCCTTGGTTTTTGAACCAAATTTGCCGTCGACTGTCAGTGTTGCGCCGTCTGCGTTAAGACGAGTCTGAAGCTGCTTCACTTCGTCACCCTTAGATCCGTTTGAAAGGGAAAGGGTGAAGTTGAAGGATTGAGCACCGAGCACCTGTCCTACTGGAGCAGTTGGAGTAACAGTTGTTGCTACTGCAGAACCTCCGCCACCTGATACGCCGCCAGTGCTAGCTACAGCAGTCTGGGTGTACGTAACGAATGTAGTGAAGTGTTTTGTCCATACAACAAGGTCAGCACCTACGTTGATGCGGCAATCTGCGCCTGCTGTAAGTGTTGGAGCAGTAGCGCTGTCACAAGTGTCAGTGATTGCGTGGAATGTTCCGCCCTGTGACCAGCCGATAAGATTGCCAGCCTGTCCTGGGAATGTAAGCTTTACAGCGTTACTAAATACAAGAGGGATATCTCCCGCTCCAACTTCAAGAGCGAGTACTGCATTTGCAGTTGTACCCACTTCAGGAGTAAGGGTGTATGAAGTAGTTACTGTAGGAGCGTTGATAACACCGTTCCATGTAGTAAGGCCAGTACTTGTAACTGTTGTACCAGCTGTAACGTTTACGTTTACATCCTCAGAGATAACTGAGATCTGAGGCAATGTTGCTGTTCCTGCAGTAAGCAACAAGCTTACGTCAATCTTTGGATTAGTTACAGTACTTGCTACCGTTACATTGATAGGCTCAGTAGAGTTAGTTACAGGGAATGTAGGAGTTACAGTACTGATAGAACCCTGAGTAATGAGAGTATATGTTCGCTTGTTCCCAGCGTCAGTAGCCGTGTACTGACTGTTACTGTCAGTAAATGATACTGCCTTAGTGATGTCATCAATAGTGATGGCAGGGGCAGTTTCAGTATGAGAGCTTACACCAGTGATAGTAAGAGCCGCTGGTGTAGTAACTCCACTACCTAGGTCTATATCAATACCGCCGTACCCATTATTTATTGTAGTAATAGAGTGAGCAATGACAGTAGAACCGTTTACTACGACACCGTTTTTCTTGTTGTTTGAAGCGGTAACGCCATCAAGAGTAACTCCTGTTACTTTGTATACATTAATACCACGGTTGTTGGCAGAAATTCCACCACCATCTTCAACAAGGTTCTTTAGGGTTACATCATTTGCACCGATCTGAATAACAGATGCACCATTAAATGAAGCGGTGATTTTGTGAGTAGCGCCATCAATTGTCACCTTTCGGTTTATATCAAGTTCTGCGGCAAGAGAGATGTCATTGTTTAGAACGATAGTGTCAATAAGAGTGTTGCCTAGGGCCGCTCTTAGCTCAGCTTCGTTTCCAACCTTTGATATCTTCAAGCTGTATCTTGCTCCAGTAACACCGTCATGAGCATAGTCTGCAGCATTGTACTGATTACCTGAATCAATAACAGATACTGCTTTGGCCTTGTTATCAACCCAGATTTCCGGACCGGTTGTTTCTGTGTGTGAGCTAGCACCAAGAACAGTAAGCACTGTTGGGTCTGGTGCGTCAGCTGCCTGGTCGGCATTGATGCCTCCCCATGCATTGTTCTTTGTCGTTACATTGTTCACTGTAACAGTAGAGCCGTTGATAGTGATACCTGACTTACTGTTGTTTTGTGAAGTCACGTTGCTTAGTGTCACGTTGTTAGATTCAAAGATATTGATACCGTGTGTCTTCACACCACTAGTACCATTCACAACGAGGTTACTTACAGTAACGTTGCCATTAACTCCGACTATTCCAAGACCTGCATTATTAGAGTTATCATTTGCGGCATTACTG
>JAQBRC010000022.1 GCA_028286705.1 Candidatus Nomurabacteria bacterium | reverse complement strand
ATGATCTTCTGAAGGACTGTAGTATTTTCAACTGAGATGTTGTTGTTAAAATTCCATGTTGAATTGTCAGACATGGTGGTAATGTTTTTCTTCAGGTTCATGTCAGATGAACAGGTTACCCCACCTGAAGTTGAAGGAACGATGGCACACGTACCACCGGCATTCTGGAATGTTGCGACGGTTGTACCTGTTGTTACTGAAGCTGAACCGACATAGAGAAGTGTTGAAGGTCCAATGTTGCCGATGCCGACGAAGCCCGCAAAACTAGTGTTGGTAGTATTGGTAAATGTCACAGCTCCCCCACTCGCTACATCGATACCGCTCGTACCTCCTGCAAGAGTCATCTTGCCGGCTCCACCAGTTCCCCCTACGTTACCAATTCTGAACGTCAAGCTGTTACCATAGCTTATATTGCCCACAGTTGTTATGTTTCCTGACTTATCAATGTCAAAAACGGCATTGCCAAAAGTAATGCCAGTCCCCGCAGTACCGCTTGGTGCGAAATACAACTGAAAATCGTCCCCGTTTAAAGCTAACTGGGAGGAGGAGTTTGACGTTATGTAAGTGTTAACGCCAGACGAGTTTCTATAAAAGTTATTTGCCAAGCCTAACTGGTTGGCACCATTTGAATTTGACCAAAACGCACCGCTACTACCAACCTGCAAGCCATCGATTGCACCAGACTGCCACGTGACCGGACTCGCGGTTGCTGCTCCGACTGCAAGTAAGGCCAGCTTTGACTGTCCTGATACAGCCAAGCCGTTCGTCGGTGCCGCAGTGGAAGCTGAGTAGCCGATAGCGGCACCACCGTTAACCTGCAATGTGGAGCCGGGGGTTGTCGTGCCGATGCCGACGCCCCCCCCACTCGTTATTCTCATCCATTCTGCATTATTCGTTCTGATTGCCATGGAATCATCAGTATTGTCATAACTGATTCCCCCAATAGCTACATTCCCTGAATCTCCAAAATTAAGAAGTGCTTGAGAGGCTGTTCCGGCAACGATAGCTATTCTCGTCACAGAACCAGTGGAGCTTGTATTGCTTACAACCAGAGGGAATTGTGTATTATCAGCCGAAGTTGGAACAGTTCCTCCGTAATTGACAGTTAATTTATATCCGGGAGTCGCCGTTCCTATCCCGGCATTGCCATTACCATCAATCACCAATCTGTTGTTTCCTTGTCCATCAGCGAGAACAATATAATTTGAAACATTACCAATGGTACTATTTACCCCTACAAACGTATTAAAGCTTCCAGAGGTAACGCCGACACCAGAATTATACCCTAGGAACGTATTAGTATTGCCAGAAGTAAGACCGCTAATAAAACCGGCACCAGAACCCACGACGGTATTGTTTACGCCCGTTCCGTTTTGCATTGCACTTGCCCCAATTGCAGTATTATTCTGTCCTATAACATTGGTGAATAACGCAAGACCACCAACAGCCGTATTTCCAAGCCCTGTGGTATTTGCAAACAATGCTTCGTATCCAACACCGACATTATATGCGCCTGTAGTATTAACATTTAGGGAGCTAAATCCAAGTGCCGTATTTTGAGCGATCGCACTACCGCCAAGACCAATAGTAAGGGTGTTGATGTGCGCATCACCATTAACATCGAGTTTTGCGCCAGGATTGGTCGTGCCGATACCGACGAAGCCAGTCGAGGTAATTGAGAAGGGTACAATCACAGTACCGTCATTGTTTAATTGTATGCTAAAACTACTACTTATTTTTCCTGCAGTGACATCGGCTCCTCTACCCCATCCCATTCGCCCTAACGCAGCAATACCCCCTGACAAGGTGGCAGTGGATCGAGCCTCAATATATGAGCCGTTCGAGCTGTTAGCTGTTGCTCCGTTTGATATAACAAGAACACTGTTTGTATTACCTGTAGATGCAACCTCCAAAACAGGGCCCGCGTTACCTATCAAAGTACTAGGGCTCGTCGTCCCGACACCGACGCTGCCTGTAACACTAAGATTACCTGTAATCGCAGTACCACTAGCACCCAGTGTAACTACCGGGGAATTGTTAACACTCAAATAAATATTGGCTGAGCCATTAAGAATGGTTGCAACGCCATTCGTTAAGAACGAGTAGTTCGTTCCAGATTGCGTTACCCCATTTGACCATATACCTCCAAATCCTAGTCCTGCACTACCCCCAATTAAAAGCCCTGTTGAACCTGTTTGTGCTATTAATTGATTATTGAATGTTGCTATACCACCAAATGTTGAACTTCCACTAACAGCCAAGCCGTTCGTCGGTGCCGCAGTGGAAGCTGAGTAGCCGATGGCCGCGCCCCCGTTCACCTGCAATGCGGAGCCGGGGGTTATCGTCCCAATTCCGACGTTGCCGGTTCCAAGATAGCTCATTATTGGAGTACTGACAGAACTAAATCCGAAATCCGTTCTGTTACTAGAACTACCGGCTGATTGGTAAACGAAACGTAATTCTGTCGCGTTAAAGCCTGATGTTGCTACTCCCATCGTTAATTCTGTGGCGTTTCCCGCAGTAGTATTGTTTGCCGCCAATATTGTCAGGGGTTCTATAAATGAACCCGTACTGGAAGAAAGAAATGATGATATTCCTGTAAAAGTATTGGCAGTCGTGCCTGTTTGAGTATAGCCGCCAGACGTATTGATACCCGTGCTTGCCGCGATCGCGCCGCCGGAGCTGACCTGGAACTGGGAGGTCGAGCCAACGGAGAGCATCGAGCCGGGGGTTGTCGTGCCGATGCCGACGCTGCCGGTAACCAATAAATTACTGCTAATGCTCGCACTTCCGGTAACCTGCAGCTTCTCCGCCCCTGCCGTGGCAGTGGCGCTTCCTAACTGCAGGTTGCCGCTATGGAACGAGGGGTTTGCAGTTGAGGAGTAGATGTTCCAGTTCCCCGTCGGAATAGTGTTCGTACCAGTAAGAATGTAGGTATTGTTGGTTGCTATTGTGAGAGCGTTTAAGGCGATTCCTGCAAAGCCACCAATAGTTGCCCCTCCTGCATTATTTATACTGGCTAACCTATAGCTATATCCTGATGTAATGGGCATAGAAGAGGCATTGCTCCAATCATGCACAATACCAGATCTAGAAGATAATGTACCCGTTGCTCCAGCCAACATAGTAGGGGCAATATATAAACCTACTTGTCCATATATTCCTGTTATATTGCCAGTATTTGCAGCACCAATGGAGTTTTGAGCGACAAAGTTATAGAGATTTATATTTCTATTGGTAGTAGTGACATAGGAGTTTGTATCATAAAACCCGATCTCTGAACTGGTGTTTGATGAAGTGGCTGCGGTCTTAAATAGCACACCCGACGTGCTGGATCCACCACCGGCTGTCATGCCATTTGCGTCAATAACAAAACCGGTGCTTGCACCCGAATAGTTTTTAAGGGTAAGGGTATTGGTTGACGTTGCACCATTATAGATTGTCGGCACTGAAAGCGCTGTGCCTATTGTGCCTGTGCCGTCAATATTGAAATTGCTGCTTGTTTGCGCTGATGTGCCATTCTGAATATACGAAGTACTGCCGCTTGAAGGTGCAGCACCGATATCGGAAAGCACTTGTGCTGGAGTGCGGTATTGGAGCTGCCCGCTGCCCAGCAATGATGATGTCAAAAACGAGAGTCCCGATGATGCTGCAGGAATAGAAGTGAGTGCTTCAGTACCGGTGACTTGCAGGGCATTGATGCCATCATCGGATGCTCCTAATACAATAAATCGATTGAAGGTATAGATACCACTTCCTGCTGCAAGGCCGAACCGCCCGTCATAGGCTCCCCCGCTTTGGGTGCTGTAGTTACCGATAGCACCTATTTGCGAACCTCCGTTGTAATACGCGGTATATGCACCGTCTCCACTACCAGTATTTCCTCCTCTGATGGCAACTCCCTGCTGGCCAGTAGTCAACCCATAGCCCACAGAGAGGTTGCTTGTAATGGTAACTCCTCCAGTGACCTGGAGCTTGCTGCCGGTGGTATTGTCAGTTGCAGATCCGATGAGAGTGGTGCCGTTCATGTAGTTTGAAGCAGTTCCATCCATATACAAGTTCCATCTACCTGTCCCACTTGCTATCGTTCCTTGGAAACCATAGTTATTCGTAGCTCCTGTTAAAGAGCTGTGAACATAGAAACCGGCTTGTCGCGTAGGAACAACGCTATTGAAATTTCCCTGCTGAGCAATGTAGTGTTGCACATCTCCAACAGTTCCTCCTGCTGAAATGACTAATGCAGTTCCAAATCCTCTGACAAACGAAGTAACCGCATTGCCGTATGTTGATCCAACGAATACTCCATAGACATTGGATCCGCCATTGAGTGTAGATCGGATATCGAGTGCATCTGCAGTCGGAGCAGCACCAATCGCCACGTTTCCATTCATTCTCGTATTGCCAGTAAACGTCTGTGTTCCCGTCACCGCAAAATTCCCTCCGATTGTCCCGTTGCCGTCAATATTAAAATTCGATGAGGTTTGCGCGGAAGTTCCGTTCTGGATGTACGCGGTGCTGCCGGTCGCCGCGGCGTAGTCGGTTCCAACGACTGCAAGAGAGAGCACCCCCGTACCAGCAGCGGCCTTTACTAGCCCGCCAGCGGTGAGGCCGGAGAATGTGACTGTTCCGGAGGATGTTATACCAGTGGCTGCAGCAATAGCCCCTGACGAGTTGACCTGGAACTGTGAGGTTGATCCGACGGAGAAGAGGGACGACGGCGATGTGGTGCCGATGCCGACGCTGCCGTTTTGATCTATGCGCATACGTTCAGTTAAGGCAGTTGTGGTATTGTCTGGGGTGGTATAAAAACCAAGGTGACCATAGAGTGATGGTCCGCCGCTATCGAATGTGCCGCCTATAGATGCATATGCCTTATTAGCATCTCCAAAATAAATAGTAGGATTTGAAGGATTACCCCCACCACCAGCTTGTCCTTGCATTAGTATATTTGTCCCGCCCGATATATTTTGATTTATAAGAAATCTCGCCGTGGCTGTCGTAGAATTACCAGTTTGAATGGTAAGAGAAGCATTAGAAGCATCGCCCAATGCCATGGTACCTATGACATCCAATGTCTTGTCAGGAACCTGAGAGTTGTCTCCGAAGCGAGCGCTTACTCCTCTGACATTAGTAGAGAATGTCCCCGTTGTTCCGGTTAAGGCGCCTCCAAGCAACAGGGTGGAGGAGATGGATGCTGTGCCCGTCACCTGCAGCTTCTCCGCCCCTGCCGTGGCAGTGGCGCTTCCTAACTGCAGGTTGCCGCTATGGAACGAGGGGTTTGCCGTCGACGAATACATTGACCAGTTGCCGGTCGGAATAATGTTCGTACCAACCAAAACATATGTATTGTTCGTCCCTTGTGTAAGAGCACCTAATGCGAGTGCAGCAGCTCCCGTGATAGTACCACCGCCGGTGTTAGAAATACCCGAGAAACGAATACCGTAAGCGTTAGAAATATTCATCGCTGACGAATTCGCCATTGACGCATAGATAATAGCCGTATTAGTAATGGTGCCCGTTGCGCCAGCAGTAATTGCTGGTGTTGAGTAGACACCGGTAAAGCCAAGAGCACCCGTAATGTTCTTATTATTTCCTGCGGCAATAACAGGAGAAGAGACTATGCCATAGTTGGAATTGGCGCTATTTCCTGATGTATAGCTAAATGTTGGTATTGAATAGACGCCGATAGGGTTTGACGACGGATCAATAAATGTTTGACCGGACTTGATTGTCGTATTGGTAGTGCTTCCTCCCCCTCCTGCGGTCACTCCATTGGCGTCAATAACAAAACCGGTGCTTGCACCCGAATAGTTCTTCAATGTCAGCGTATTGGTCGAAGTGCTTCCGTTATAAATCGTTGGGGTGGAAAGCGCGGTGCCGGCAGTACCTGTGCCGTCGATATTGAAGTTAGCTGATGATTGCACAGATGTTCCATTTTGAATATATGAGGTACTCCCCGTTGCAAGAGCGTAGTCGGTTCCGGGAACAGCAATGGAAAGGGTACCGGTACCGGCTCCCGCCTTCAGCAATCCACCAGCCGTAAGGCCGGAGAACGTAACTGTTCCGGAGGAAGCAACGCCGGTTGCCGCAACAATTGCGCCGCTTGAGTTAACCTGGAATTGTGACGTTGCACCGACAGAGAGGAGCGATGCTGGAGTAGTGGTACCGATACCGACACTACCCGTTTTCAAATATAGTGTATTCGCCACCGCTCCAGTCTCCACGGAAGTAAATGCCACCACGGCGTTCTGAGTGATAGTGAAATCAGCACCGGGGTTGATGTTGGTAATAACTGGGTTAGTAATAGTTGGAGCACTAGCAAGCACATTGTTTCCTGTACCTGTATTTGCAATAACTGAAAGCGTTCCATCCCCTCCCGATGTTTGCACGCTGCCATTAGTGCTGAGGTTTGAAAGTTTTAGAATATTCTGAGAAGTGTTAACGGTGATGGTATTTGTGGTACGAGTAAGACCCGTAGAAAAAGTCAGGGGTACTTCATAGGCTGTCGTGTTGGTATACGCTGCAGTTCCCAATGTTCCGCCTGTTCCAATATTCAAGGTTGAACCATCAGTACCCACAAGAGTAAGTGAGTTACTTGCAGTAAGTGTCTTTCCATTTGCAATGGTGAGGATGCCTGTACTAGCTGTGATTGAAAGCCCGTTAATTGAAGTTGCAGTTGCTACACCAAGCACGGGGGTAACAAGTGTAGGAGAAGTTGCAAGAACAACATTTCCTGAACCTGTTGTATTCACTGCAGATACAACCCCAGCAGTTGCCTTCAATATTCCTGTTAGGGATCCAATACTTAGGGCAGTTGTTGTTACTCCTCCTGCAAGTGTAAGGTTGCCTGAACTGTCGAGGGTGTTGGAGCTGCTGAAAAATTGCAGATTGCCTGTTGCACCTCCACCTTGAATGGTGAATGCGGTGGTACCTGTGGCTTTGATTGCAGCCGCTCCGTCACCAAGCACCAATGCGCCACTTGTCAGTACAGGAATTTGATTTCCTGCTGCAGACTGTGCAGCACTGAATCCCCCAACTGTACCTGAGTTGATTGCATAGCCAGAAGAAACAACACGCTGACGTGGACTCAGTGTTTCAAATGTTACCCCGCTACAAGATCCGCCAATCTGTGTCGCCACTTCAACGTTTACGTATACAGAATCATTGCTCTGAAAATCATACGTTAGCGCATCCCCTCCTGCGCCGGTGTCACCAATGTTTGCATCAAAGACCCCTTCACGAACAGGGAGGGTCATTGTTGAAGGAGTACTTGCTGGCCACAACTTTGTTCCAGCAGTTGCTGCATCGTACAAGGAGAAACGGAAACAGTAGTTAGTACCAGATGTCCCACCAAGCAAGTTGCTACTATTGTCGAGCAATCGTCCCTGGAAATTGATCACTTGCGGCACGCCTGCTGCAGCAAATGTTTGTCCGAAAATAAGGATACCGATGGTTAAAATTCCCACCGCAAAAACATGTATACGAGAGGTTCGTACACGAGAAAATACCATACTCAGTTTTTTGCTTAAAAATTTTTCCATTTCGTATGAAATGCCCTGAAATTATAACATTTTTTTACTCGCAACACATTAAAAAATGCACAATTATGTGCATTTTTCCTTACAATTTCGGAGGACTCTGTCGTAACTGATCTACTACCATTTCCAGCCGCTTTTTGAGCACGTGATTTCGATACAAAAGGTATCCTGAGATGATCAAAAGTATCAACAATGCGAGTAATGCTGATATTTTGATAGCGATAATGCTTGCAATGAGACCAGTTGCTATAAATAACCAGCTATTTTTCACATTTAGCACTAATGGTGCTGTATGTTGACCCTCCTGATTGGTTGCAACCAGTGTATAGGTGATTCCTTCGGATGCTTTTTCATCCGATACGTAAGCAAAGGTACCTGTATCCGTTGTTGGCACAGATACTTGCTTCACCATATTGGTGCCATCTGGCATGCCTTGGGTAAAGGTAATGGTAACAATACTATTCGGAGAACCAGTTCCCTTCACCACCACAAAGTTTCCTGGCAATAGCGGATTAGCATAGTCAGTAAAGGTTGGGGTAAGCAATGGAACTGTAGGAGTAACTGGTGTTTCAGGAACTGTCGGAACAGTAACGGGCGTAGTTGGCTCGGGAGTAGCCGGAGGGGTGCTAGTACGAATAATAGTAAACGATGCACCGCTGGTGCCAGATAGTACGTTCGTTCCTTTACCGTCATTTAATAACACAGATGATCCTGAGCCGGAGATACTAACTGTTGCCGCTCCTTCTGCCTTGGCCCTGAATGTTAGCGTTACCACTGTTCCCGCTCCGCCACTATATCCATTGAGGATGACTCCCTGAAATGAAGCAGAGCTTGAACTATTGGAATACGTTGGATCTTGGGCCCACAAAGTGATAACACCGCTTTTTGAAATGCCGGTAAGGGTAAGCGTGTCATTTGAAAAAGACACAACACCTGATACCGCATTGATAGATTGCCCTCCACTTCCTACGAGTACTCGTACGCTAATTGTTTTTCCAACTGCATAACTGCCCCCGCTCGGACTAAGACTCAGTGTTGCTGCATGCGCAGTGTCATGCAAAAAAAAGAATACGGCAAGGAAGATGCCGCACACAGCTACCTTATGAAAGGTGCGCAGGGTGCTTACTTTTTTTATAAATGACATATACAACAATGATAAGTATGAGAATAAGAATGATGAGAGCCAGAGCGGATGAAGATGCAACTGGAGCTATAGTAATAGTACCAACATTTCCTGACGCATCATATGCACGCAATGAAAGTATACTCTTTCTTGATTGATCTTGCAGTACGTATGGACTCTCTATCGTTGCCCATTCGCCATTGCCTTCGCGCAATTCTACGTGATCAATGCCGGACTGCTTGTCGGTTGCAGTAAAGAGTAGCGTGTATCTTCCATCGAAGAGATCATGCTCCTGCACTACCGATGCGGTGATAGTTGGAGCAATGCTATCGGCAGGCGTATACGTTGATGGTGCCGCCACATCACTTACAGTCGTCGAAACAGTCGCATCAGTGACTGTCTGCAATGTTCCCGCCCCGTCATTGGCAGTGACGGTGCTGTCATGCGTTGTGATGCGAGCTGTTCCTTTCGCCTTGCCTGCAAAGACCAAACGGACAATGTCTCCGGGCAAAGAGTGACTCTCGTCAAACGGATCAATCAATCCTCGAAAGCCTCCGAGGATAATGCCAGAGAATGCAATTCCGTTTTCAGTGACAGTTGGAGGGGTAACGAAATAGGTAATGATGGAAGACCCTGTTTCGGCGCGAACAAAGGTAATCGTATCTCCAGAGTATTGCACAGTACTTTGAATGCCGTTGAATGATGCTCCCTTGGGATCAACTTTCACGTCAACGTAAAACTGCTGTTCTTGATCAACAGAGACTGGCATTCCTTCCAGCGACAATGTTGGGCGAGGTGCTTCATCAACAGCAAATGCCATTGATGCATTGAGCACGAGAGCGAACGCTATAAGCATTGTGCATAAAATCTTTTTCATATTATCCCGTCCAATGGTACGCCATGATACTGAAGTCCACTAAGTTTATTCTACCATCACTATTGAGATCTACGTTGTCTGGTGGCAGTGTTCCCTTCTTGTACCAGTACGCAAGAATGGAAAAGTCGACCAAGTTTACTTTCCCATCACAGTTAAGGTCTCCAATCAAGTCACTACATGAAGGAGTCTTTGGTTTGGTTTGATTAGAAACAATAAACGAGACCGGATTAGTTTCTGCACTGACCTTCTGATTAAAGAGCGATCGCGACTTTGCGTTGTGGTCGCCGTATTCAAGCGGCGTAGTATCAAAGTTATACAGGTACGCTCCGCTATCGCCGGTAGTGGCAGTGACAAAGTGCGCTTCGCCGGAGTGGACGGTGATGTTAACAGTACTGTTCGGAACGGTGAATCCAAAAATAGGCTCGTTCTCGCCACGTCTCACCTCGCTCTGCTCCACATCGATGGTCGGTGCCAGTATCACACCTCGAATATTGATTGTTGCGCCAGTGGTAATGTATACGGGAAACGAAAACAGTGCCGACCTATTGCCGTTCTTATCCTGAGCATACAAGGCAAAGGTGTAGTTTCCCTGCATGAGATTGGTCACCGATGCTGAAAAGTTTGCTTCGGGGTCGGCAATAGTGGACAGCACTTGCACACCATCCTGCAGGACGAAGACTTTCGAAGAAGGAGATCCCATGCCGGAAAAGTTTACGGTGGTGCCAGTGCCACTGCTCGATCCACCACCCGCACCTCCTCCCCCGCCCCCTACCGGCGGCGCACTATTAACCTGCGCAGTGATAAAGAGTGTGTTAGAACTGTTAACGGTTACAGCAACACATACTGTTCCTATGAGCAGTACAGAGAGTACTGCAATAGAGATTCTGAGAAATACTTTGTTACGAATGATCGACATTGCGAGGTTGTGTGCTACGAATAATGTATTGATTATAACGGACTATCAGGAGCTTCCCAATTGCATACAATGCCGCTAGCACCATTGCTACGCAGATCAGAAGTTGCCATGGCAATATGAAGAACCAGAGTGTTTTTGTACTCTGCATTCCTTGCATGCCATATGCAAGACTGAGATGGGCACTGTATAGGCCGAAGGCAAAGTTGTGCCATTGGTATGCTACGTGCTGAAAAAATCCTGCAGGCTGATCATTATGAGTTGGAGCCCATGCAACGGAAAACTGCCGTGCGCTTTTAGGCAAGACGTTTCCTATCGATGCATTGGCATTAATCGATGTGCTTTTTATAAAAAACGTATTGCGGATAGTGACGGCACCTTTGGGCATTACTCGATCTGCCCCGCTATTCTGAAAGATGTAATTCATGGCAACCGGCAATTCGGTATAGAAAAAGCCATGGTCACTTCTTTCAAATGAAGTGGCCCCGCCTGATTCGGCAATGTCTCCATTCACTCGCAATAACACCAGGCTTCCTATTTTTGCTCCGATAGAAAGCTGCTGTGTTGGGAGAGTAACGGGAGGAACAGTACTCCAAAACAATGCTGCAAAGTATCCTCCGGGAACTGCATTGGACGGTATGGTGATAGTATATGGTACCTCTACTGACTTTCCCGCTGGGACAGTGACCTGATCAGGCGTTGCGAGTATCCACGTGTCTAGTCCTTTTTTCTCAGCACTGAAGACTGGCGTACCGTTATCTCCTTGGGCACTAAAGTTTTCGTATGATGCGTAAAAGGTTTGAGTATTTGCCTGATCGTTAATCAGCGTTACCGTTCCCTTCAATACTGTTCCTGGATCTCCCGCCACTTCAATGCGGGCAGGAGAAATAGTTGTAGCATGAGCATGTACTCCCATGCCAAAAAATGCAATGCAAAAGGCTACAAGGAAACTACTAAAAATTCGTGGTGGCAACATATGTAAGAGTGGTGACATAACTTCCCGCTTCAGTCGAGGCTGCGATATTGGCTGCATAGTCTACATTGTATACTGCTTGCGCAGAAGGAGCACTGGTGCTGACAAAAAGCTGGGAATTCAACGGACTGGTACCGAACCCATAATTGCTGGCAGTACCATTGTACGGAGGAGCGATTGTTCCCGTACCGCTTCCTAGAGTAGTTCTAACACCAAACTGTTCACTGCCTGGTGCCAATGGTACTGGTACCACTCCTGGAATGGCATTAATGGTATTTACTCCGGAAGCAAGGGTTGAACCCGACAGTGTCACGTTATAACCACTGGAACTGGTAGTCTCGACAGACATCGTATGAGATGCGCTAGGTTCGACGTTTGTTCCTGCTCCGTCACTGGTAGCAAAACGACTGACCGCAGCTGCGAGCGTACCGAAGCCAATAGTACTGCTCGACAGGGAGAAAGAAAACGTTGACTGCACAGTAACGGTGACTTCATTGGAAACGGCAATGACATTTCCCAATGCATCAAGCGTTTGTAAAACTATAAAATAATCTCCCGGTGTCTGAGTGGTATAGGAATACCCTAAGACATTGCCAACCGTAGTAAGAGTGTACGGACCGCCACTAGCCGTAGCAATACCGACCTTGTATCCGGAAACGGTAAAACCATTTTGGGCAGTGCTGGCAGTCCAGGTAACCGCAATGGTTGATCCTGTTGCATTGGCAGACACTATGCCGCTATGAACTTCCGGATACTGCAAGAATCCATCTCGCGCCTTGAAGCTTGTTGATGTACCGCCATTGCCCGAAACGTTAAGGTTTCCAGCAGAATACATTTTAAAGCTTCCACTCGACTGGTACCCCCCGCCTGTGCCAATACTCGGATCACGCACAATAAAATGCGAGCTGGTTAGATCCTTTGCTAATGCAAGGGTTCCAGATAGATACACAAGTAGTACGAGACTAATAAGAAGCTTCTTCATCCATACAGTGTAACAAATATTCCCTGTTAACGGATGGTCATTCCAGCGGCAGTAACTGCGGTAGTGAGCTGAGAGAATATTGCATCAATCTCTGCGTCAGTCAGTGTTTTCTCTGGCGATTGAAATACCAATCGGTATGCAAGACTAGTCTTCCCTTCTTTCGTAAACCTATCGAACAATGTTGCTGCTCGAGCGCAATGTTCTTTGGCAAATTCCTGCACCATTGTTTCAAGTGCAGCTGCATGTCCTTCAGTTACCCATACTGCAATGTCTCGGGTAATGAACGGGTAGATTGACCATGCCTTAAATGGCTTCTTCTCAACCGCGTTCAATATTCGGTTCGCCTCTGTATGTGCATCAACTTCTATCAACTGATCTTTATGTTCCTGATAGTACGCATCAACTGACCATTCCTTAATGCCAGACTTGTCTGCTATGGCAATGTTAATTTGTTCGGTATCAGTAGTGAAGACTGTTCCAATTTCAAATTCTTTCACCTGATCAATGCCAAGCAATGCGGCATTAGCACGATTAAGTTCATAGCTTTCCTTCATCGCATCTGTTAAGTTAGCGCGCAATGCACTCTTGTCTTTCGGACCATGAGAAATCATGATGTCGCCTTTCTTACGAAATGCATATGTCATCACCTCAGAATACCCCTGATTGAAAAGAGAGAACTTAATTGCACGAATCTTTTCATACTGCTCGTTAAGAACAATTGATGCAATAAATGGAATTGGTTTTGCTTCGATAGTGTCGTATCCGGTAACGCGGCCAATTTCTTCTGCCATATCATGTGCCCCGGTAATATCCTGACGCCAATACGGTACATCTACTGTATAAAAATCATTAGTGTGTTCGTAGGTATAGCCATAGCGATCAAGTACTTTGGTGATAGTCAGATCGGTAATACTGGAGCCTAACAACTGTTGGATATCATGCAATGTAAATGAGATAGCTCGATCTGTCTGAGGATTAGGATAATGGTCAGATACGGCTGACACAGTCCCTCCTGCCAATAGCGTCACCAGTCCAATGAGTTTTGCTCGAGCTGCTTCGACAACATATGGAGAAAGATTATTTTCAAAACGCTTTGATGCGTCAGTGACCAATCCTAAGCTACGAGAAGTTTTTCGTACACTCGCTGCATCGAAGTTGGCAACTTCTAAGATAACAAATTTTGTATCATGAGTTACTTCTGCAGCAGTTCCTCCCTTAACCCCAGCAATAGCAAGGGATTTTTCGTCATCAGCAATGACCATCATATTTTCAGATAATACTTTCTCTTCCCCGCCCAGTGTAGTGATGGGTTCGTTAGCAGTAGCATGACGAACAACAATGCTGCCTTTAACTTTCTCAGCATCAAATACATGAGTTGGCTGACCAATATCGAGCAGAATGAAGTTGGTCGCATCAACAACATTATTAATAGAGCGCTGACCAACATCTTCTAGCTTCTTAACCAACCATGCAGGAGATGGTCCAACAGTCACTCCATCAATACGAATGGCTGAGTAGCGCAAACATTCTGGTGCTTGAATATCAATTGGTACGTTTAAAGATACTGAAGGCAATGTATATTGAATATCATTGAAGTTAAGATCGAGTAGCCCCGCAATTTCTCGTGCCATGCCGTAGTGACTAAGCGCATCTCCTGCACGATCAGGCAAGATTTTAATATCAAAGATCGTATCAGTTGCAGTAACTTCAACATCTTCAACTTCAAATGCATGGAAGATAATAGTCTCCTTCAATACCTCAGCTGATGGCAGTGGGTCTTCGATGTGTGATTGTAACCAGTTGTATGAATACTTCATATTATTGTTCTCTTCCCCATTGATTAAGTCGCAGGTCACCCTGATATTCAAAACGAACATCGGGAATGCCGAACTTAACATTTGCCAAACGATCAACGCCAACACCAAATGCAAATCCAGTGATGTTCTTGTCAGAGTATTCAACCGCTTCGAATACATGGGGGTGTACCATTCCTGCCCCTCCGATTTCTAACCATTTGTCTCCTACGCGAGCATCGACTTCAAACCCTGGTTCCACGAATGGAAAGAAGCTTGGACGAAGACGCACCTCTGTTTCTGGACCAAAGAATTCCTTAAAGAATGAGAGCAGTGTTCCCTTCAAGTGCTCAACAGTAATTCCCTCACCAACAACAAGCCCTTCTAGTTGATGAAATTGCATTTCATGCGTTGCATCAGTTGATTCGTTTCGAAATACTTTTCCTGGAGCAATAATTGCAAACGGCGGGGTGTGTTCTTTCATAAAGCGAATCTGCACTGGAGAGGTGTGCGTACGAAGTACGGCACCAGGTTTTCCTTTAATAAAGAAGGTGTCTTGCATGTCTCGAGCTGGGTGATCCTTAGGAACATTCAATGCATCGAAGTTATGCCATTCATCCTCAACTTCAGGACCGGTCGCTACTGAGAATCCTTGCTTGGCAAAGATTGCATATATTTCTTCCAGTACCAGCGTTAAGGGGTGCGGAGTTCCTTTTAGTTCTTCCATAGTTTCTTAATCTTACTCCAGATTGAGTCATTCGGACAGCCATTCAAGCAAACACGCTTGCCGTGCTGTGCAATACTCTTTGCTCCACAATCCTCACACATCAAGATGTGCTTGTTGCACTTCTTGTTGCCGCAGTTAATATAATTCTCTGTTGTTGCTGAACAATAGTCACACTTGGCAATTACCTTGTGCTTTGGATCATTCGTATAGAAACCCATCATCACACGCTTGTCGAAGACATATAACTTTCCTTCGAAGTCTTCATTCGGGAACTGTTCCATGTATGACACAATACCGCCATCAAGCTGATAGACGTCATTGAAGCCTTGTGTGATTAGATAGCCAGAAGCCTTTTCGCAGCGCACTCCACCAGTACAGACAGTTACAACAACCTTATCCTTAAGATGAGCAATGCTCTTGATGATCTTTGGCAGGTCACGGAAATTTTCAAGCGCAGGAGTAATTGAACCGACAAACTTCCCTACCTTATGCTCATAGGCATTGCGCATATCAATGATGTACAGCTCTTTGCCTGAATGAATCCAGTCATGCAGTTCTTTCGGGGGAAGATGCTTTCCTGTTACCTCATTCGGATTGATGTCACACACACCGAGATTGCCAGTTACAATTTCGTCACGAACCTTCACTGAAAGTTTTGGGAATGTATTTCCATCTCCTTGGCTACGCTTGAAATGAATATTGTGAAAACGCTCATCCTTTTGCATTTCTGCAAGAAACGCTTCGTTGTCTGCAGGCTTTCCTTCGAAGGTAAGGTTAATGCCTTCTGAGGCAACGATAAGACGACCCTTGAGGTTATATTTTGTACATAGGTCAAAAATCCAGTCCCGTACGGCTACAGGATCTTCGATGAATACGTACTTATAAAATAGGAGTATTTGGAAGTCACTCATAGCCAAGAGCTTACCAGAAAAGGGGTATTTTCTCAAACAGTTTACTTGTCCTGTATAATTCCCCTATGACCACATACGTCGCCCTCCTCCGAGGCATAATGCCCACAAACCCAAACATGCGAAACGAGAAGCTCAAAGCAGTGTTTGAATCTTTGGGACTAAAGAATGTAACCCCTATCATCTCCAGCGGCAATCTAGTGTTTCAAGCAACAACAAAATCTATTCCCTCTCTTGAGACAAAAATAGAGAAAGTATTTATTGAGCAACTAGGATTCAGGAGTACAACTATCATCCGCAGCAAAGAAGAACTAGAAAAGCTTGTTAAGAAAAATCCTTTTAAGGGAATTAGAGATGAAAAGCCTAACTATCTAGTAGTGACATTCTTTAAGGATAAAAGAGAGGAAATCTGTACAAACATTAATCTTGAAAAAGATACAGGCTCAGATTTCATGCGTATGATTGAAAAAACACATGGCAAGGATATAACCACCCGAACATGGAAAACCGTTAATCGAATACTGACAAAAATGGAGACGCTCGCCTAAAGCATGTATTAGATTTATACTATATACAGGCCGAATTTATAAGAACGCTAATTAAATACAGACATATGTTACGTTGGGCAGTTATATTTTTGATCATCGCGCTTATCGCAGCTCTATTCGGATTTGGGGGCGTTGCAGGTACTGCAATCGGCATCGCTAAAATCCTATTCTTTGTCTTTATCATCCTATTTATCATCAGCCTTATCGCTGGTGGTCTAATGGCCAAGAAGATTAAGAACGTGGTAGACAATACTATTCACGAATAACAAATGAAAAATCCCCCAATTGGGGGATTTTTCATTTACCTTGGCTATCTGCTTAAACTAAGCGAATGATAAACAAAATAATAGCAACGACGAGCAAGATGTGAATGAACCATCCCACAGTGTGGAATCCGATAAATCCAATCGCCCATAGAACAACAAGTATGATTGCAATGGTGGTAAGCATAAGGGGAAATTTAAATTACTCTTACAATACAGACAGCGCAAGGTTGTCCTCTTTAATTCTACTCCTCTTTTAAATCAAGGCAAACTGAATTCATGCAATATCGCTGACCGGTCTCTGATGGACCGTCAGGAAAGACATGGCCCAAGTGCGAACCACACTGCGCACATACTATCTCAACGCGACTCATGCCATGACTAGTATCCTCCTTGAACTCAACAGCTCCTGGCAATGCATCATCAAATGATGGCCATCCGCTCTTTGAGTCAAACTTTGTATCTGATGAAAATAAAGGATTGCCACAGGCCATACAAACGTATGTTCCCTTTTTATCCTCATGAACATACTTTCCCTTGAACGGTGCCTCTGTTCCCCCGCCACGTAATACGTCGTATTGTTCGGGAGTTAATTCCTTCTTCCATTCTTCTTCTGTCTTTATAATCTTTTGCATAATCGTATTAGTTAAGTGTTTTTAATAAATCGCCAAATTCTTTCTGCACCTTTTCCAGCTTCGGATTAATCACCACCTGACAATATCCGGCATTTTCGTGATTGGCATAATAGTCCTTGTGGTAGTCTTCAGCGACATAGAACTTGTCCAGCGGTTGCACTTCTGTAATAACAGGAGCTCCTGCACTGTTTGAATCATTCATGTCGGCAATAAATGCTTCTGCTTCCTGCCGTTGTTCTGGGGTTGTATAGAATACAACTGAACGATACTGGGTACCGTAATCATTTCCCTGCTGGTTAAGCGTTGTCGGGTCATGACTGCCAAAGAATACTGTTAGCAAACTTTTATATGTAACCTGTGTAGGATCATATTCAATATATACAACCTCTGCATGGCCGGTGCTGCCTTCCGATACCTGCTCATAGGTAGGGTTCTCCGTTGTACCGCCAGCATAGCCTGGCAACACAGTTTCTACGCCCTTCATCATCTTAAACACCGCCTCAGTACACCAGAAGCATCCTCCTCCGAATACTGCTATTTCTTTCTTTGTGTTATCCATACTTATAGTATACGTTAGTCGTCAAGGATTATTTCGAATCTGTGCCCTGTTCGTAGAAGAAGAGATCTTCTGAATCCTTTGCCCATGCTTCTTCTATCGGCTGAACAATTCTAATTGTTTCAGCAACTTCTTCCTGGACAATAAAGAACTCTTTCTTTCCCTGCATAGCTTCTATAAATACCTTCTCATATGCATTGTCAGTATCGTGCAGCGAGAAAACCTGACTTGCCCCATCAGTATAAAAAACGGAGATGTTCGTACGCTTGGCATCCATAGCCTTGCCCGTCTTGAGCAATACTTCCCCCTTAAAAGATGGGCCAGTAGATTGCAGCAGTATGGAAACAAATGTTTCAGTATTGCTTTCTGGGTTCTGTACCGCTTCGCGATACCCATTGTATTGTCCTCGTCGTACCCCTATCGTTTCTGAAAATTCTCTTAATGCTTCAGGTCGATTAGCGGGCAGTATGGCCTGCGCAGCAACTTCCAATAGATGACTCTGCACGAAGTCACGCAATGCTCCTGTTTGTTCATAGAAATGTCCTCTTCCCTCAATGCCAATTGCCTCAACAGCCTCAACCTCTATTCTTTCAACATGAGAGAGATCAAGTACGGGCAGTGTCCGTACCGAGGTCTTTGCGAGATAGTGATCGATACGATAAATATTCTCCTCGGAAAAAGCAGTTCCGATATCAAGTGCAAACGGTTTCTCAAGCAACAGCTTGGTGTTGGCAACAGAAGCCAAGCCTGATGTTTCAAGATGAGCAATGATTGGGTTTGAGACAGTTGGCGCAACTGAAAGATAAAACAGTCGTTGCGCTGATACTCCCCACATTGTTTCAATAGCTTCCAAGTGTTGAGCAAGCCGTTGATAGTCTTCGGGGTTTTCCAAGTCCATCTGAAAATATCCCTGACTGTTTTCTGAACGGGTAACACCGACAAGTTCAAATTGCTCTGGCAAGACACCCTTGTTTCGAAGACTTTCAATGGCTGGCAACAGCTTTCGCTTTGAAAGATCGCCAGTTATACCGATAAGTATGATAATGGTTGGTTGTATATTCATATCATTAATATCTGTCTACTACCGCTCCCCAACCTGCTGTCGCCACATCGCACTGTACAAGCCGTTCTTTGCAAGCAATGCTTCGTGGGTACCGGTTTCGGTCATAGAGCCTTTTTCCAGCACATAGATATGATCCGCATGCATGATAGTCGAGAGACGGTGCGCGATGAGGATAGTGATTCGCTTTGCACCATCTGATACATCACGGATAGTCTTGGTAATTTCTTCTTCAGTCAGTGAATCAAGTGCGCTAGTCGCTTCATCAAAAATGAGGATGTGCGGGTTGCGCAATAATGCACGAGCAATCGACAGTCGCTGCTTTTCTCCTCCAGAAACCTTAACTCCCCCCTCGCCAATCATCGTATCAAGTCCCTTGCCGCCTCGCTCAAGCAGGTTCTGGCACTGAGCATTATGAAGCGCCTCAAGACATTCCTTGTCGGTTGCTCTAGGGTTCACGAAGAGCAGGTTTTCCCGAATGGTACCTGAAAAGAGCTGCGTATCCTGCGTTACAAATCCAATCTGCCCACGCAGTTCTTCCTTATCAATTTCATTATATGGAATCTTGTTATAAAGAATGGTTCCCTCTATTGGTTCGTATAGTCCAACCAAGAGCTTAACCAATGACGTCTTGCCGGAACCAGACGGTCCAACAAATGCAATAGTTTCTCCGCGAGATACTGTATAGGAGATAGCATTAAGAGCTTGTGTTGTTGCCGAGGCATACCCAAACGAAACATCCTTGAAGGAAAGCTCAGCAACGTCGCCTATTGCCTTAGGCGATACTGCAGAAGGTTCAGGATCGGTATCCATAAGTTTCTTGTAGTTTGCAAGCGACGCTTCCGCTTGTCGATAGGTACTGATGTAGCTGGAAATTTGCCCCAGTGGGAAAAACAGCCAAAATGAGTAGATGTTTAGCGACAAATACTGACCGAGGGTAATCTTCTGAACGAATATAAGATAGAACAAGAAAAGGTATAGTCCTGCTCGAACAGTGTTGGTAACGGTACCCTGAATAAAATCGAGCATGCGCAAGTATTTCAACTTCTTAAGTTCCAGCTTAAGAATTTTTTCAGTTACTGTATTAAGTCGCTCCACTTCCTGCCCTGTAAGGCCCAGTGATTTTACCAGCTCAATATTACGCAAGCTTTCTGTTGTCGCGCCTGCAAGCGCAGTCGTTTCTGCAACAATCGCTTTCTGTATTTCTTTTATTCTCTTCGAGAATAGTACGCTGATAGTACCAATAAGTAGCAGCATGCCCGCATAGATAGCAGGAATTATCCAATAGATAGTAGCGGTATACATCATGATAAAGAGCAGGATAATGACAGAAACAAATACCGTATTTACGGTATCAGTCATCAGCTTCTCCGTGTCTTCTCTGGCCTTTTGCAGCTTGCCAAGCGTTTCCCCGCTTCGCTCGTCTTCAAATACTCCATATGGCAATGCAAGAGAATGCTTTACCCCTTCACGATACATGTCTGCACCGCTTCGCTTGCTCACTGTATTTAAATAAAAATCCTGAAAGTTTTTTGCGATACGCGAAACAAGTGCGTTCATCATAAACACCACAAGGAGTCCGATGGTGCCTCTAAAAAACTGTGCTCGGGTAAGCTGATCAAATCGAATGGCGTAACCATCGATAATGTGCTGAAAAATAATTGGCTCAAAGAGTGAAAAGACCTGGTTAACTGCTGCGAGAACAATTACCAGTATGCAGAGCTTCCAATACTTTCTTAGATACGTGTAAAGAATATTCATATAGTTCTTGGGTGCCCAGAGGGAATTGAACCCTCGATGTCGGTACCACAAACCGAAGTTTTACCACTAAACTATGGGCACCATGTGTGGATATGCTGTCAGATGACAGCGGTTTAAGTTATACCAGAAGCAGACCTAAAAATCTAGAGATTAGAAGAAAATGGTTAGCGCAGATACAAAAAGAATAGTGGAGGCAACAGCAGACCCAAGACACCAGACACACCATTGTTTGATCTTAAAGTGTTGAACCCCAACAAGATATAGAGAGAAGAGAAAGCCTATAGTGGTAACAACAAGGAGTATTAGCTGAACTCCGTACCCTGTTCCATAGTAGGTAAAGAGAAAGAAGACTATAGCGTAATACAGCATTCCTAATGAGGTATTAGAGAATCCAAGAGTCTTGGCCTGAGGGCTGTTAATCACCGTCTCGCAAGGACTTCTTCGAGGACACATCAATGGTGTATTAGATTGCTGCTTGGTACGGATATACCAAGAAATGCCAAAGCCAATAACAGCTGCAATCATTCCAATAAAAGTAGTCATGGGTATAGTGTAACACTGTTTATGGGGTGTTTTAGGGTACTTGACAATTTATAATAAATGTGCTATTATGAACTTAGATAAAGCACTGATTAAATTCACCTCAAAAACCCATACAGAAATGAAAAATGTACTTTTAACTATCGCTTTCCTTGTAGTAGCAACCGTAGCATTCGCACAAACAACCGTTGAAAGCCCTTATGTGGCAATAAACAAAAGAACTAATGCAAAAGTGCTGGTAGTGCCTCAACCGCCTACCGCCACAGTTACCTGCTACGCAAATGGTGACCGCGCTATCCTTAACGACAGCGTCATCAGGTTTGCTGTTAAATACAACAACGAGGTTACGGTATGGGAACAAAAACCCAGCCATCAACCAAAGTTGTTATACACTGCCGGAATTGCTAAAAAAGACCTAATGGCAAAGAACTAGTCCTTGAACCCCTTCAATAAAACGAAGGGGTTCTTTTTTTATTTATCCTCCTTAAAATACTTCTTGCCCTTCAGCTTATCAGGCAGCAAATCTTCGTCAGTATACTTTTCATACCCTTCCCCGTACCCGATATCCTTCATTAATTTAGTTGGTGCATTTCTAATCTTCAACGGTATTGGTAAGTTGCCCATCTTCTTTGCATCATCCATTGCTGCGTTGTATGCGTTGTATGACGCTTTGCTTTTTGGAGCCTTTGATAAGTACACAACACCATGAGACAGATTGATACCGCACTCTGGCATACCAATTGTTTCAACTGCACGAAAGACTGCATTAGCTAAGTCCAATGCATGCGGATCTTTCATTCCAATATCTTCTGATGCAAAGATCACCATTCTTCGTGCAATGAATTTTGGATCTTCCCCTCCTTGCAGCATGCGAGCAAGATAATAGAGAGCTGCATCAGGCTGCGACGCACGCATGCTTTTTATAAACGCAGAGATAGTGTTGTAGTGCTCCTCTCCTCCTTTATCAAATCGAAGATGCGTATCCTGCAAAGACTGCAGGATAGTTTCCTTGGTAACAACTGAATACAGTTTGCGAGTACTATCAATCAATGACAGTGCCTGACGCGCATCGCCATTCGCAATCTGAGCAATGAATGCCTTGGTATCTGCATCCATTGCTATGCCGGTACGCTCGATGATTTCAATGAGTTCTTCTTCAGAAAGCTCGTTGAGGGTAAAGACTCTGACACGAGACAATAATGCAGAAATAACCTCAAAGCTCGGATTTTCTGTTGTTGCACCAATCAGTGTTAGTTGCCCACTCTCAACAAACGGCAACAGGAAATCCTGCTGTGCCTTATTGAAGCGATGAATCTCATCAAGAAACAATATCTTTGGTCCGTCGCTAAACAGCGTACTGCGTTCGTTAATGATCTGACGGATATCGTCCTTTCCCGCAGAAACAGCAGAGAGTTCGTGATAGTCAGCGTTGAGCGCTTTCGCATAAATACGAGCAAGTGTTGTCTTCCCTACGCCCGGTGGACCCCAAAGAATAAAGGAGAAGATATGCTTTTCTTCAACAGCAACACGCAAAGGGTTGCTTGGACCGACAAGGTGCGTCTGTCCTACAAACTCATCAAGATTTTTTGGGCGGACGCTAGCCGCCAAAGGTTCGGATGCCATATCAGCATCGTACCACTTTTTGAACGAATGTTCACCTACGCTTCAAGGACCATTTCGTGCTTATACACTGACATTAGTGCATAGATAAAGCTCACCACAAGCGGTCCGATGATGATCCCTACAGGACCGAGAAGGGTGATGCCTCCCAAGACTGAGTAGTGTTCAAGCAGTGGATGTATGGCAATATTCTTTCCATCAATTAATG
>JAQBRC010000017.1 GCA_028286705.1 Candidatus Nomurabacteria bacterium | reverse complement strand
TGTAACAAAGACAATCTTATATGCCTTTGAAAGAAATGTTGCAACAGGACGAAGTGTTGCTTCCTTGTCTCCAAGGTGTGCAATCAATATAGGAGTACCACCTTTTTTCAAAATTGCATCAATGGTTGCGAATGAACTAGTGATACGACGAGCATCGCGAATCTTTGTACCGTTAATTGGGACGTTATAGTCAACACGTACAAGAACGCGTGCACCTTTTAATGCTGGAAGTTGTTTTAGTGATTTCATATTATTTATTTCTTTTCTTGGCTAATACTTTTTGCCAATGCTGCCAATCGTTTTGCATCAAGACTAACTCTTCCAACAAGGAATCCCTGCGTTCCTCCTTCTTCTACAAATGACCGTGCGTTGAATTCATCTGCTGATCCTCCATAAATAATGGGAACCGCCTTAGCAATTTTCTCTCCGTACTTATCATTCAAGAATTTTCTAATAAACACTGTCATCTCTCGACATTCTATTGGAGTTGCCGCGCGTTCTGCGCCTGCGCCAATAGCCCATACCGGCTCATAGGCAATGATAAGTTTTTTAATCTGTAATGCAGACACATCAGCAAACGCTGTATCAAGCTGGTCTTTCACCTCACTCAAATACCATCCCTGTGCATCGCGACTCTTTTCTCCGATACAGAGAATAGGAATAAGCTTCTTTTCCAATAGTCGATCAACCTGCTGTTTGATCATGTCATTGCTTTCTCCTCGAGCACGCATTTCGGAATGTCCGACAATACAATACTGCGCACCATTTTCTTTAAGCATGCTTGCGCTGACTAAACCAGTTTGCGCTGCTGCTTCAGAGGCAGCAACTCCCTGCGCTCCAACTAAAAGCGGCACCTTTGTATTCTTTGATACTAGAGAAAGGAATGGGGTGGGTGGACAGATAACGGTAACAAGGGTCTTCTTGTATTGCTTTGCAATGACAGCTGTCTTCTTCACCAAATCAACTGCCTGAGTATTTTTTTCTGGTGCCATTTTCCAATTGCCGATGAGATATATCATATAGTGAGTATAACATAACAAAATTTAGCCCTTATATAATATAAGGGCGATTCACCGGCCGAAGTCAAAATTTAATGAGTAAATGTTGCTTTATAGGAACCAGGTGCAATGTAGGCAAAATCTGTTGCGGTAATGGCGGTAATAACAAAATTATGAGAGCTGGTTGTTGAGCCCGGTTCAAAAATGATGATATGCTGGTCATCCGGCAAGCTCCAGTTTCCCGGGCCGTCAGTTGAGGTATACGTACCATCTGCTTTGAATGTTATTGTTAAGGCTCTAAGTACCTCTGTAGTTTTTACCGAATTATCAGCGTTTAAGGTGTATTCGCCGGTCCTCTTCCAAGCGCTACTTGTTAGGTATTCTTTTACAGTTTTACCAGTAGTATTTGGAGTAGGAGTACCATTTTCTTTTGAACAAGACGTCGTAACCATTACGGCGAATGCGAAGGCAAGAATAATAAAACCTTTTACGATTGAGTTTCTTTTCATTTGTTACTAATTTAAACAAACCTTAGCATATATTAAATTATCTGTCAATAGCAAAAAGCCCCTTATATAAGGGGCTTTATCTTATTGCTGTACGATATGAATACTGTTTGAGGTTTGGGTGATAAAGACATCAATGTCACGAGGATCGGCTCCGCCACTAAATGTATTGCTCTTATATCCAACACCCGCAAGCTTTGCAAAGGTATATAGTCTATCCCCTGCATTGAGATAAATGCTTTGGTGGAACGTCACACCGAATGCACCTGGGGTAACCCATGAGCTACCACCCTTAGTGGAACAAGAACCCATTTGCGCATACTGAATCTGAGGACTGTTGATAGCGAAACGATTGTTAAAATAGCTTCCTGGTCTGTTGAAATAAACATTTGCAACATTTGATAGCTTGCCGGGACCGAAGAGGTTACAATCATACCCTTCCAGCAATGCGTTTGATCCTGTTCCGGTAAAGGCAGTAATAGGGTATTCAGTAAATTGATGCTCGCCATCAATACCCTTTTCCGCTCGGAGGAACAATCCTGTTACAAATAGGAAGTTACCGTCTTTCAATCTTGTTTCAATGCGCATATTGCCACTGATATCAACCTGATAATATCCTGCTGCAGGCACTGTCCAGTATGAAGGGGGACGATTGAAGTAATCTGCTCGAACAATTTGTCCAGAAATTCCGTTGAAACCACTCAATGTATTTTTCGACACCTGACTGAAGTCGAGCTGTGCCACAAATCCATGGTTTCCACTACCATCATCTCCATTTGCATGACTCGCACATGAGGTTCCTGTTCCAAAGAAGTTATAGAAGTTGTTAGTTAGCAGCGAGGATTCAGCTGCCGAACCACAAACGCCAAGTGCAAAGCCTGTGTATGAGCTAGAAGAGCTACCCGTTGCAAGGAATTCATGAACACTTGATGTTGGCGGTGGAGGAGTAACCACTGCTGCATCACACAGCAACACTATCCCACTAGCATCAGAGCATACAGTACTATTTGTACCATTGATTAATGTTGCTGCGGCAATCGTGCCAGTACTGCCGAATGCTCCGCTAATAGCAATGCCAGTATTACGCGCCGCTCCGTTATATGTACCGCCAAATGAGATAGTGCTGTTAGCGCTTGGAGCAAGCAGTGCACCGTGAAAAAATGTTGATCCGTCAAACTGTGCATTCTGTTTTGCATTAAATGCTAGCACTGCCAATCCTCCTGACTTGCTTTGTGCCGTAGTTCCAACATTAAGTGGAGCGTCTGGGTTGCCTGACCCTATTGGAGAAGGCGCTGCCTGTACAGCATAGCTTAATCCTATAGCTACGATGATACCGAGAAGAATATATTTAAGGTTGGTGGCAAGTGTTGTTTTTTTCATAGGTATTAGTTAATGATGAGTATACCACCGGCTGGAGTGATAGTAGTTGAACCATCGACTGTGGGAGAGACACTATCAAGGGACACCTTGATCACTCCATTGGCACAAGAACCCGCAGCAATAGACCAGCGATCTGAAATAGTGCTGTTAGCAGGAATGGTAAGAGTGATTGGTTCACCAGTCAGTGGCACTGGACAATTATCAGCACTGGCTACTATTGCGTTAGCAGTATATGCAGCAGCAAGCTTATCAAGAAGCGTAGTGTTCATAGACGTATCATAGGTTAGTGTAGTTTCCACTGTTACAGGCACTGAGACAGCACGGGTAATCTGAGCAACCATCCCAACGCTTCCCGACCGGTCATCATTCGTTAGCATTACCAGCGCATCCTGCTGAACAGGATGAGGAGTTGATGGAGCAGCACATGCAACAATTGTTCCGTTTGTGTCCGCACACAGCGCTGCACTTTTTACTGAACCGTTAGCGATATTCCCTACCACAGCCACGCCTCCATTTGCTGAAATGTTAGTGGCATATCCTGGAATACCAACCTTTAGCGTAGAGCTCGCATTTCCTGGCTGACCGCCAAATACTGTACCGTTTAATAGTACCTGCTGAGAAAATACTGCATCCTGATATGCTGCAAATGTTCCTACTGACAAACTGCCGTCTTTCACCTGACTAGGGCCAGTGTGCAAAGGCACATCTACATTTGATCCTGGAGCAGCAGCACTAGGAAGAGTATATGAACCTGCATGGGCAAGTCCCAATGCAAAAAATACAACGAGTCCGAAAAAGAGATACTTAAGATTTGTGGTTATTGTCCGCATATATAAAATGTTCCGTTAGTGTCTGCACAGAGCGGCTTCTTCCCGCCTCCAGTCTTCAATGTTTCAGACTGGTACTGTCCGCTAATAAAGATATTGCCTGTATTGGCTACACCTGTTGGTGCAGCACTAGTGCCCACAACAACAGTGTTGTTAGTGGCTACGGGTCCGAATATTGCCCCGGCAACATAACTATTTTGATCGAAGTATGCATTGCCAGGAACGTAAAATGCATTTACTGACAATCCTCCGTTCTTTACCTGTGAACTTGCACTGCCATCAAGCGGTACATCTGTGTTACATCCTGGCGGTGCACATGCCGGCCCAACATAGTCATATGCGGCAAATGATACTCCTGCAATAAAAAGAAGGGGGATGAGTATCAATAGTTGTGAGAGGTCTTTCTTCATATGATTATTTTAACGCATCGAGCATCTTAATCCTATCATCCGGCGTTGCTTTTACCGGAGCTGACTTTCTACTAATATCTTTCAACTCATTTGCTCGCTGACTAACCGGAACTTCAACAGGTTGTGAAGCATCTTCTAGTGACTGCAGCATTTCAACAGGAGTACTTGGTGTTTTCTTATGATGCTTTACGACATACCAGATAATACCTCCAACAAGGATGACTCCAAGCACTATCACAATAATCCATCCGATTCTTGTTTTGCGATGATATGAAGTCCGTACTGGCGCAGTATTCTGTGCTGGTACAGTTTCGACTATAGGTGTTGGTGTAATTTGTTTTTCCATAGTATTAAAATTCATTAAAGACTGGCTGCAATTTTACATCTGACCCGATAGATACTTGCGCAGTACGAATCAGGTTGCCGCCAAATCCCTGAACGATAACAGGAGTATAGGTGGTGGTCTTTTTCAGGTCTGTTGTATTAATGGTAACGGTAAGCAGTGTAGTAGCGTAGCTGCTGCCATTAAAGGTTAATGTCTGCGTAGCAAAGGTAAACACTGCGCTCTTTGGCAAGTTAGCGGGCTTTGAAGAGATTGAAAGCGTTACAGGACTGGTAAATCCAGCTTGCGGAACAACAGCAACAGTGTAGGTTGCCTGCATTTTTCCTCCTGCTGCGGGAGTAAGGGTATTGCTGCCAGCAGTAGCAGGTGTAGCACTCAGCAAGTAATCCTTGCGGCATGAATTCACTGATTGATGCAGTGTTAGGCTGCCACACTGCAATGTATATCCTGTACTGCCTTCGCCAACTGGCAAGTTAGGTGTGTAGTAGTACCTGCCATCAGTGCCCAAACTGCCTCCCGCTGCTTGTGAGCTGCCCGGTACAGATATTGATGCTCCACCATCTTTTGTAAGCGTACAGCTTGCAGCTGCACTATCCCATGCAAACTGAGGATTAGTGATGGCACAGTATCCGCCACTGCCATCGTCATACCCAGAACCATTTCCTCCACCACCTGGAGAGGCAGGGGAAACAAAGTAGCTCACAGTAACAGTTGCGGTATCTGTTGCAGTCTTGCCTGACTTAATACAGCTTGCAGTATATGCAGTAGTGTTTGCAGGGGATACTGATACTGTACCAGTCCATCCACTGCCGCTCTGGTGCATTGGTACTGCCCCAACACCTTTATCTATAGAACAAGCAGATGCGTTATCGATAGTACTGGCAATAATAGTAAGAGTGGAACTTCCGCCAGCTGAAATACTGGTAGGACTTGCTGTTAGCTGTACTGTCAGACCGCTATATATAGAAGCGTTGATGCTATTGATCCAACCCATAACCTCAGAACCCCAGGCATAGCCTGTAATACTTTTATTAGCATCAATACTCAAGCCCCACGCGCCTCCTGTCCCGCCGCCAGTATTGCTATCCAAGGCAATGTACCCGTCCCATGTTCCTGTATATGCTGCATCTGTTAACGTACCAGAACAATTAGCTACATATACTGAACAGGCTCGTGCCCATCCAGAAATAGTTGCTGTTCCGTCACTCTTCCATGCAACACGTGCACCGGGAGTACAGCCACTCGTTGGGCAGCTAGGGTCGCCAAATGTAATCCAGCCAATATTTGGTGACCAGGCATAGCCCGTGATGGTTCCATTGGTATTAGGAATATTTACGCCATAGCTTCCGCCAGTACAAGTACTTGCATTCCCTGGATCGTCACAATCATTCAACTTGATCCATCCAATGTTCGATGACCATAAGTATCCACTTGCATTGCTGTTAGTATCAGCAAACACTTTCGCGCAGACAAATACTGCGACTAGTGCGATAATAGTAAGTAGGATTGAAAGTGTTTTTCTTGAGAGTTTCATTTACATACACAGTATACGGCACGCAAGAATATAATGCACAACTTTTGTTTTGCACTGTGTGGAAAAACATGATATACAGAAAGTATAAATGTCCGCCCAAAGCGGATATTTCCATTAATAACAAAAGAATAACAATAAAATACATATGTTGGACATAAAAGCATTAAAATTAGCACTTGAACAATTGGAAACAGAGCGACGTATCAGTCGCAGCCTCCTTGTAGACGCCATTGAGCAGTCTCTCGCAGCGGCATACAAGAAAGAATACGGGAAGAAAGGACAAGTGATTCGCGCGCACATCGATCTTGATGGCGGCACATTCAGTTTCGATCAGGTAAAGACTGTCGTTGACGACAGCATGGTGCGCTTCGAAGAAGAGCCTGCTGACGATGAAGACGAACGCGAACACTTCAACGAGGAAAAGCACATGCTGCTTGAAGATGCCAAGATCATGAAGAGTGATGCTAAGATCGGAGATGAGCTTGTATTCAACCTTGAATCAAAGGATGACTTTGGTCGTATTGCAGCTCAGACTGCCAAGCAGGTTATCATGCAGCGCATCCGCGAAGCGGAACGCACCTCTATCATGGAAGAATTCGGTAGCAAGGAAGGCGACATCGTTTCTGGCTTTATCCAGAAAGTTGAACGCGGTACTGTATACATCGACTTCAACCGTGCAACAGGCATGCTTCCTGCAAACGAGCAGATTCCTGGCGAACGCTACGTTCGCGGAGCACGTATCCGAGCATACCTATACCACGTTGAGGAATCTCCTCGCGGCGTAAACCTTCGTCTTTCACGAACTCATCCTAAGTTCCTTGAAAAGCTGTTTGCATTCGAATCTCCTGAAATTGCTTCAGGCGTTGTTGAAATCAAAGCAATTGCTCGAGAACCAGGAAGCCGTTCAAAGATTGCAGTATGGACTGACGATCAGAGCATCGATCCAGTTGGATCATGTGTTGGTCAGAAAGGTGTACGCGTAAGTACTGTTATGAATGAACTTGGCGGGGAAAAGATCGATATTATCGAATGGTCTCCTGATGCTGAAGAATTCGTACAGAAGTCTCTTTCTCCAGCAAAAGTTCTTACCATTGACCTTAACGACGAAGACCACAAGGCTACTATCGAAGTTACTCCTGACCAGCTGTCACTAGCAATCGGCAAGGGCGGACAGAATGTTCGTCTTGCTGCAAAGCTTACAGGATGGAAGATCGATATCAAGGGAACAGAAATGGAACTTGAAACCGTTACCGAAAACACTGAAGGCGATGACTTCATGCCTCTCACAGCACTTGCTGCAACTGACGAAACGGTTGAGAATGCTGCAAATGAAACAGATGAAGTTGCAGAAGAAACACTAGCAGACGATAACGAAGCAGTAGCTGCAGCATAGTATGAATCTCCTCCATGATATCACTGCCGGAAAAAATGCACCGGACATCATTAACGTCATCATTGAAATTCCCAAGGGTTCAAAGAACAAATATGAGATCGACAAGGAAACTGGTCTCATCATGCTTGATCGTGCATTGCACACCGCGCAAGATTATCCGTTCGACTATGGCTTCATGCCTCAGTCACACTGGGAAGACGGAGACCCATTGGATGTTGTTGTGTTAACAACATACCCATTGGCTCCTGGTATTCTTGTGAAGGTTCGTCCTGTCGGCATTGCGCACATGATTGATGACGGAGAGAGTGACGCGAAGATCATTGCCGTACCGGAAAAGGATCCTCGTTTTGACGAGATTCAGGACCTGTCTGATGTGAACAAGCACACTATCAAGGAAATCGAACACTTCTTCCTGACATACAAGCAGATCCAGAAGAAAAGTGTTTCTATCGATAGCTTTGGCGACAAGAAGGAAGCGATTGAAGCAATCCTTAAGTCACAACAGCAGTACGTAGAAAAGTTCCAGAAATAAAGACGGATAGGAAAAACGCCCAACGGGCGTTTTTCTATTGTGAAGAGATAGGATTGAGGTGTAAGAAAGCCTTTTCAATTTCGTCTTTTATTGTATACTAATGATTATGAAAAAGGCTTCTATCCTCATTCTAATAGCCGCATTCCTCTTCCCTGCATATGGAAGTGCTGCAACTGCGCCTGCAAAACAGACTCCTGAAGTTAGTGGCATTGATATTAATAGCCCTATATTGCAAGGCAAGACCCTAACTGCCAAGAAAGCAGCTGTACTAGCAGCTCTTACTGATATCTATACTCAGCTAACTAAGCTATCTGCCCAGACTCAGGAAGCAACAAATCAGCTTAGCAGCAACGGTATCGCTACTGCTGAAGCTCAAACTGCCCTCACCGCTTCAAATGCCTCTCTAGCAAAGGCTAAAAATGACATTGCAGTATTTAATGCCATTATTGTTTCTAATACACGATTCTCTTCATTTACCCTTGATTTGATGAAAAACACTGCCAACACTGCTGAAAGTAGCCTTTCTGATGCACGACAGCATCTTTTGGACAGTTTGACTGCACTCAAGGCTTCCGTAGCCAATCTCTAACCCCTGTGTTAGACTCTGCTCGATATGAATAAAACACACACAGCGAGCGTAAAAGAACTTCCTGATTCACGAGTTGAAATCACCGGAACAGTGCAATGGGA
>JAQBRC010000030.1 GCA_028286705.1 Candidatus Nomurabacteria bacterium | reverse complement strand
TGTGGAAATCACCCTCAAAATAAGACTGTTCAAAGGAGAAAATAAATGCCCTGATAGCGAGTGCCAATATGCTCAACAGTACTAGAAGAAGTATCGATACACTGTGCCGCTTGAAGAATGCTTTCATGCTCATACTATACACTAAAAAATACCTGGCTAGTCATGCCGGCAGGCTTCTCTATATTTAATAAGTTGAACACAATCAATGCAACTTGTTTTTTCATAGGATGACAGTATACAAGTATTCTTTCCGTGGGAAAAGAAAAAGCCCTTCATTTTGAAGGGCTTATGTCAATAACGTTACTGCATTTTGTATAACTTAATAAAATCAGGTACCGCTCGTTTTATAAGCGGCGGGGTTACACTAAAAAAGTGTTCATCGCTTAGGAAATCTCTAAGGATAAAAGGGGTTTGGGGAAGATCATACCTGTCAATTCTTCGGATGTTAGTAGAGGGTATCAAGCCCAGTAACTGAAAATCTGAAATAATCGTATCCTTCTTGAAGCCTTTTATTCCAATTAGGTCAGTTTGAGGTTCTTCAAGTTTTTCTCTTAAGATGCTCAATAACTCTTTACCGATAACAACAAGCGTTTTAATTACAGTACTTATTTTTTCTCGACATGTACTACCGTATAGCTGTGAATATTTCTGTGTCTCCCCAAGTTTAGGGTAGCGAGAAATAAAGTGCTCAACGAGAAAATATCGGGAAGCGTTTTGGTACATAGCTGCCAATAAATACTTTTTGAATACTACAGGATCAAGATTGTTAATAAATACGGCAAGGTCATTACAATACTGTGCGAGTTCCCTAAGAAATTGCTCCATTGGAAAGGATTCAGGAAGCTGAAATAAAAGTTGGGCAGCATCTTCGGTATGCTCGCCTTCAATTTCTAAGAATCCATTTTTGAGGATAAGTTCTAAATCGTCGTTTGTAGGATCTTTAATGATCAGCCTTTTATCTTTGGCTCTTGCCCTGATCAAGTCAAGAAAGTCGTTTGAGTAAATTACAAATGTACTTTTCATTTTTATTATTTTTTAAACTATTATACATTTTTAGGTTAAAATTTTAATAAACTATTTTACATGTCAACAAAAAAAAACACCTATACAGGCTAGCCTGTATAGGTGTTAATGATTTTTTAATTTTGTGATTCCAAAATTGGAAGGGCTTTCTTGGTGAAGTCACATATGGCATGTAAACAAACGAATTCCCAGTGAGGTGGACTGCTCCAATGCAGTGGATCGGCTATGATAAATCTGTCCGTCGCCACAGTAAGAACACGGCACGCCTGTTTTAATGGATAAATGTTATCCTCCGGCATCCCTTTGGTTTCAAAGCCCGCGTTTTGCAAATCTTGCTTGTCTATATAGATAAACATGTTGCCAAACAAGGACTCGTTCTGAGAATCGGTGATTGATCTCATAAGAATGATATCCAGAAAAGTCCTTTGCATCGAATGCAATTCTGTCTTGGCTGCTTCCAAAGGATCCTCCGTTGCCCGTACCTGCAGAAACCTCCTTGTCTGTTCGTCAGGAATTAGTACAAGCACTTCACCCCCTATTATCTTGGCCGTTTCGAGTATTGTTACTCTCAATTGAGATTGCAGATTATTGATAGTTTCAAGCTCCTGATGGATAGCAGAAAGACTTGCTGGTAAATATGCTTTTTTCATTGTACAAGTGTTTTAATTTAACCTAACACTATCATACTGAATAGTCAGGTCAATATCTTTCAGGTACAAGCTAAAAATCCCCTGTATGAGAAGGGATTTTTAGAAGAAAACTGTCATTTATATTTATTTGGTTTTGAAGATTATATTGTGAGTGGCGTATAATGTTGTTTCAAGATTATGCTAATAATTCATCCGGAGTTCAATCACGGCGTTTATCTACTCGTTATTGAGTTGTAAGAACAGTTCGTTTAGCGAGGCATACCACATGCACTGCAGTGGAAATGCCGGAGAATAAATAATTAATTATAAAGCTATTGGAGCAACGGGCTGCGATTGTCTGTCTGGCTGCTCCTGTCTAATCATACGTTCCGCTGGAAAAATTCTTTCATAGTATTCTTTCTGATGTTGGGTCGGATATCTATAATAAGTATTAACTGTGTTATCGTCAGAATCCTGCGTTACCGCATAGAATAAAATGCCGATAACAATGCTGCTTGCGACACTGATTGAGAGCAATTGCAGGGTCGTATGGCGGTAGCCATTGTGCGTTTTGCGAAGCAAAATGATACTCACAAGAGAGAATAGGCCAAACGAGGCAACCCATAAGAGGGGCATGGTGGCTATATAAAATAAGGGATTGCCGCCAGTTGATTGTACCCTTCCCTGCACTATTTCCACATGCATGATACCGTAGACTACTCCGGCAACCGTATATGCTCCCAGAAGCGTCGTTACAACGCCCGGTACCCATAGAATACTGTTGCGCAGCACAAAGTACCACCTTGATCGAGGCGTTACGTGTTTATCCTGTATAGCAGAAAGAATATTTTTTGTTGTGTCGCTAATTTGTTCCATGTTTTGTAAGTATTTTTTCTAACTGTTTCTTTGCTCTGTTGATTCGCACTGCAACTGTTCCAGGGGGGACAGTCAGGATGTCTGCTATCTCCTCATATGATTTCTCCTCAAAGAATCGCAGCAGCAGGATGTCCTTATATTTCTCATCAAGCTTGTTTACGGCATCAATGACCATCTGCTTCTGCTCTGCATTGCTAAAGCGCGTGACATGATCGTCGTCCGTAAAGAGCTTGGAGACTATGTCCTGTGCCTCGTCATCAAGCGACAACGTGGTACGCCGCTTCTCGCGACGATACCAGTCAATCATTTCGTTGTGTGCGATACGATAAATCCACGATGAAAAGAGCAACGAGGTATCATACTCGTTGATGTTGCGGTATACCTTTATGAAAATGTTCTGCAAAAGATCCTCAATATCATCGCTGGTTGCCAAACTGCGCCTCCGAATATAGTGCGTCAGCTTTGGTACATACCGCTCAACCAGAACCGCGAAATGCTGTTGATCTTTTTTGCACTCAATAACGAGTTGCTCGTCAGTGAGAGTAGTCAGTGATGGCGGCATCTTCCTATTATACGCCTATCCAACCCAAAAACTTACTATGCTATAATCTGTACATGAATAACAAAAAGACATGGATTAGTATTGGTGCGGTTGCAGCAGTAGCTGCAGGTATTTTTGGCGTAGCAGCAATGAGCAAGAAAGATTCAACTCCTGTTGAAACCGTTCCTGTATCAGACACAGTAACTGACGTTACTCCTGTGGCTGACAAGCCAACAACTACAAAAGCTCCGTCAACTTCAACCTATAAGGATGGAACATACACAGCAACTGGCTCATACCGTTCTCCGGGCGGTCCAGATGAGATTGGCGTAACTGTTCAGCTTCGCAATGATATTGTTACTTCAGTATCCATCACTCCGATGCCACATGACCCAACATCAGTTGAATATCAGGCTAAGTTTGCTTCTGGGTATAAGGCATATGTTGTTGGCAAGGACATCGATTCAGTTAAGCTTGGCGCAGTATCAGGCTCATCATTAACAGGCATTGGCTTTAACGATGCTATTGCTAAGATCAAGGTTAAGGCAAAAGCGTAAACACTCATGAGCGAAGCGTCCTTCAAAGCAATAGGCACGCATTGGCACATTCAGTTCAGCCCTGACAACGAATCCTTGATTCAAACAATCAAGG
>JAQBRC010000032.1 GCA_028286705.1 Candidatus Nomurabacteria bacterium | reverse complement strand
GATTGTACATTAAACAGCAACCGGTTTTCTAACAACCAGAAGGTTCGCAATTTCATTAACCAGAAAGGGTACCTTATCGATATCGTTTCTGTACGGATTAAGGATCTTGTCAAAGATAAACTCAGCGTCTCTTTCGAAAAATGGTTTTTCACATGTTTCTGAGTACACAATTCTCTGTTCCATTTCTTCAGGAGTCATACCGCCTCTCTTTTCCATCCATAATTTTCGAGTATCGACGTCAGGCATAAGCAATAGGGCAAAAACGGATTCACCCATCTTTCTCTTTATCTGCAAAATGCCTTTGTAGTCAACATCAAAGATAACGGCCTTTCCTTGTTTCTTGATACGGTCGTATTCCTCAGTACTGGTACCATAATAGATACCATCTCTTGGATTACTGCATTCAAGAAAAAGCTTGTCTTCAATCATTTTTTCAAATGTTTGAACATCGACAAAGTAATAGTCTTTGCCTTCCTGTTCATGACCCCTCGGCTTGCGAGTGGTATAGGATATGGAGAATTCCATACTGCTACCAAAGAATTCTATTATCTTTCGTGCCAAGAATGTTTTTCCTGCACCTCCGGAGAATCCTGAAATGGCGATATCCATAAGCATATCTCTGGATAAATCCTCTATTCTGTTTTCAATACTGTTCATAGTGCGAGTGTTAGTTTTTCTCACATTACCATAATTTCTGTATTTGGCAATAAAAAAGCCTTTCCAAATAAATTGGAAAGGTCTTCTGTTACGCAGCGCTAAGTATCTTCTTATACACTGACTTTTTTATGGCGAGAAAGTCACCATGCTTTGAGTGTATCTCCAACACCTCAGTTTCGTTGTTCTGGCTTTTGGCCTTTTGAACTAATTTACCGTGTTTGCTGGTTGGAGTAACAATGTACATTCCGTCGCATGGGGCAACGTCTAACCTATCAGCCACCATGTGACTGATAACTTCTTCAAATTCTGGAGAGCTGTTAATCTCTTTTTTCACTGGCTGAGTCGTCATATATTTCTTTTTATAGTTTGGTACTATCATAACACAATTTTCAAAATAATCAACTAAATGCTATGATGTGCGCATGAAAATCCTCAGCATTGAAACCAGCTGCGACGAGACTGGCATTTCCCTCCTAGAGCGTCCAGAAGGCTCTCAAAGCCTTGTTTTGCTGGGCAATGCCCTTGCCTCTCAGATTGCACTCCATGCCCAATATGGAGGCGTTTTCCCTGCTATGGCAAAACGAGCCCATGCTGAGAAAATCATTCCTTTAACCAAGGAATGTCTCGCTCAGGCAAGTATGCTTACAGAGCAAGAAAGCACTCTTGGCACAGACAACAGAGAGACTATCGTCTCTATCTGTACCCATGAAGACGAAATGATTAACGAGTTTGTTACGTTCTTCAATACATATGAAAAACCAGATATCGACTATATTGCGGTAACTGTGGGGCCGGGGCTGGAACCAGCTCTTTGGGTTGGTATTAATGCTGCAAAGGTATTGTCGATTGTATGGAACATTCCAGTTATTCCCGTGAACCACATGGAAGGACATGTGGTAACGGCTGCGGTATCTGAAACAGATAAGACCTATACTTTTAACGATCTTGAATTCCCTATTCTCGCTCTTCTTGTCTCAGGAGGACATACTGAACTTGTCTTAACCAAAAGCTATGGCGAGTATGAAAAGATTGGTCAGACAAGAGACGACGCAACAGGCGAAGCATTCGACAAGGTTGCCCGCATGCTTGGACTTCCATATCCAGGAGGACCAGCAGTTTCTAAACTAGCAAAAGAATTCAGAGCAAGCGGAAAGGCACAGCCTTTCGACATGCCTCGTCCTATGCTGCACTCTCAAGACTATGACTTCTCTTTCTCGGGATTGAAGACTGCAATGCTGTATGCAATACGAGATCTAACTGATAACCACACTAGAGAACTGACTGATGAAGAAAAGTCTGCTCTTGCAGCTGCATTCGAAGATGCCGCAATTGAAGTATTGATAAAAAAGACAGCAAAAGCTGCGGAAGAATTTTATACTCAAACCATTATTGTTGGCGGAGGCGTATCAGGGAATACATACTTGAAGGAACAACTTATCGAATACATTGCGAAGAAGCTTCCTGGGGTTGCGGTATTGTTCCCAGAACCATGGCTTGCAACAGACAATGCGGTGATGATTGGATTGGCAGCATATGCTCGTATCATGAATGATACTTTTGTTGCCCAATCTGCAGAAACACTCAAGGCAAACGGAAACCTTTCAATTGCTCAATAATCTAGAAATCCTCTAAAAAAAGTGTTATATTTACTGGATGGAAAACACCCCCTCCTCCATTCCGGAGAAGCTTTTGAAGCCGTACAACCCAACCGAAGAAGAATCGGTTATTTATAAAAAATGGGAAGAGTCAGGCTACTTTACCCCTGAAAACATGATTAAGGATGGCCTGACTAAGCCTGACGCAGAGCCCTTCACTATCGTCCTTCCCCCTCCAAACGTAACTGGGGTGCTACACATGGGTCATGCCATGATGATTACCGTTGAAGATATTCTCATCCGATACAAGCGTATGCGTGGTTTCCGCACGCTTTGGCTCCCTGGTACAGACCATGCAGCTATTGCAACGCAGTCTAAGGTTGAAAAGGAAATTCAGAAGAAAGAAGGCAAGAGCCGTTTCGACTTGGGCCGTGACGAACTATTGAGTCGCGTTAACGCATTTGCGCAAGACAGTCACGATACTATCGTGAACCAAATGAAAGTGATGGGAGCATCATGCGACTGGACTCGCGAAGCGTTTACGCTCGACGAAGTTCGTACAAAGGCAGTTCGCACCGTCTTCAAGAAGATGTATGACGACGGGCTTATTTATCGTGGACACAAGATTGTTAACTGGGATCCGAAAGGCCAGACCACTATCTCTGATGATGAAATCGTATACGAGCCTCGCAAAGCGACAATGTACACCTTTAAATACTCAAAGGACTTCCCTATTGCTATCTCAACCACTCGCCCTGAAACAAAGGTTGGGGACGTTGCTGTTGCTGTGCATCCTGATGATGCGCGATATGCAGAATTTGTTGGCAAGACATATACCGTTGAAGATTTCTGCGGTGTACCTTTAACTATCAAAGTTATTGCCGATCAAGCAGTTGAAAAAGATTTCGGAACAGGCGCTCTTGGTGTTACCCCTGCACACTCCATCACTGACTGGGAAATTGCAGATCGACATGACTTGCCTCGTCCTCAGGTTATCAATGAATACGCCAAGATGACTGTTGGCGACGATAGACTATTGGGGAAGAAAGTATTAGATGCTCGAGAAACAATTGTTACCTGGCTTAAGGAACAAGGTCTTGTTGAAAACGAAGAAGTGTTGGAACAGAATGTTGGAACAGCAGAACGCACTGGCGGAATCATTGAACCGCTTCCTAAGTTGCAGTGGTTCATTGATGTAAACAAGCAGTTTACACTGCAACACTCCGACATCAATACTATCCCTAGCGGTTCCCAGACTACGCTCAAGGAAATCATGCGTGCCACCGTGGGCACAGGACAGATTGATATCATTCCTGATTACTTCACCAAAACCTACTTCCACTGGATCGATAACCTTCGTGACTGGTGTATTAGTCGACAAATCTGGTACGGACATCGTATTCCTGTCTGGTATAAGGGAGATGAAATCTATACTGGCATTGAAGCTCCTGATGGTGACGAATGGAAGCAGGATGAAGACACCCTTGATACATGGTTCTCTTCAGGCATGTGGACATTCTCAACTTTGGGTTGGCCAGAACAGACTGAGGATTTCAAAATCTATCACCCGACAAGCGTGCTGGAAACCGGATACGACATTCTTTTTCCATGGGTTGCGCGCATGATTCTCATGACCGGATACAATCTCGGAACTATTCCATTCAAGCAAGTCTATTTGCATGGGCTTGTTCGTGACCCTCAGGGACGAAAGATGTCTAAGTCATTGGGCAATGCTATGGACCCTCTTGATATCGCAGCAAAGTACGGTACAGATGCCGGACGTATTGCATTGGTGGTCGGAACAACACCCGGCACTGACAGCAAGATTTCTGAAGACAAAATTAAAGGGTACAAGTTGTTTGCTAACAAGCTATGGAACGTGAGCCGTTTCGTATTAACAAACTACTCTCCTGAAGCTGCCGCAGCTTCATACACAGCATCTGACGAAGGAGTATTGAATGCATGGCATACAGAGATTGCTGCAATTACTTCAGCTATCGATACCTTCAAGCTACACGTTGCAGCAGAATCCATCTACCACTTCATTTGGGATACCTTTGCCAACGGTATTCTTGAAGACAGCAAGCCATTGCTTGCAAACGAAGATGCAGCAATCAAACTTTCTCGACAGAAGCTGTTACTCACTCTCCTTTCCGAATCAGTTACCGTCCTCCATCCGTTTATGCCGTTTGTAACGGAAGCAATTTGGGATGTACTGCCGATTGATAACAAGAATCTATTGATGGTACAAGCATGGCCGACCAATTAGCTCACACAAATTTTATCATTCCCTTGTTGATTGGATTTATTCCTTCGGTAGCGTGGCTCTTTTTCTGGGTTGGTGTTGATAAGGAACACCGTGAGCCGTTTGGCTTGCTCTTAACCTGCTTCCTCTTGGGAGGAGCCAGCGTGCTTATCGCTACCTTCCTCCAGCAAAGCCTCAAAGGTGTTATTGCAGGCGAAGAACCTCGCATCATTGTCTGGGCTGCTATTGAAGAAATAGTTAAATTTCTTGTCTTTTATTTCATCGCATACAAAAGTGCGTACGATGAATACGCTATTGAACCGCCAATCTACATGATTGTTGTTGCATTAGGCTTTGCTGCACTGGAAAATATCTTTTATGTCGTGCAGCCAGGCATGAGTTCTAACATGACAGCAATCCTCTTAACAGGAGGCCTGCGTTTCTTCGGTTCAACGCTGTTGCATACCATTGCCAGTGGCCTTATCGGTATCAGTATCGGTCTGGCACCAAAACATTTGCGCTTTCTTTCGATTCCTATCGGCATTGCTGCAGCCATTTTCTTGCATGCGACGTTCAACTTCTTTATACTTAAGCATGATACCGCAAATGTACTACAGGTCTATGGGTACTTGTGGATCGCCGCCATTATCAGTCACATAATTCTTGAAAAGCTTCGCCGCATTCCCTTGTCGCAAGCTCCAAGCTCCGTACCTACACTATGAAAAAGCGATCATTTTTTGAACGTCTAGCTGGCAATCTTCGCTTTAACGAAAATGAAGAAGATTTCGAAGACGTTATTGACGAACCAAAGCCAAAGCAGCGTATCATCCCACAAGCCCCTCTTCAGGAACAGAAGCGCGTTCTTCCTATCAGTTCAGCATTTATGAATGACGAGGAGAACGAGCGACCTATTCCTGCCTTTCATGAAGTTGAAGAAGAAGTTGGACAGCTACCCGTTGATGTCTACGAAACTTCAAAGGAAGTTATCATCCAAACTCTCATTGCAGGCGTACTCCCTGAACACCTGAACATTAACATTACCCGAGACGTTGTCTCTATCTCCGGCAAGCGAGAAGAGAACAAAGCTATCGCTCAGGACAGTTATCACATCCAGGAACTGTATTGGGGTTCATTCGAACGAGTTATAGACCTTCCAGTTGAAGTCGAGATCGACAATGCTGAAGCAATTGAACGCCATGGACTCTTGATGATCAAGCTGCCAAAGCTTGATAAGGGACGAAAGGCTGCGCTGAAGATTAAGTCTATATAAATAAAAAAGCCGCACAATTGTGCGGCTTTTGGTTTAAGGAACGATAATAGTAGTAAGTCTTTTTTCAGGAACAAGATACGGGATAAGATTGCAAACGTCTTCAAATGACACACGTTCTATAGTCTCATAAAATTCTTGTAGGGTAAGAATTCGGTTGTATAAGGTAGCGTCACCTAACACTTCGTCAAGTAACTGTGAACCGTTCTCATCGTTCATCCAGACACTTTTCAAACGGTCTTTTTTGATTTTCTCAAAAAATGACCGCTTTGTTGGGACAGAAGCAATAATGCCATCGATAACAGTTTCAATTTTGTTCACTGCCTTAATATCAAACGACGAACACTTAATATCAAAACTATAGAAATCTCTATAATTATTCCAGTCAACGCTTACATCGTAGGTCCACGCACGCTTTTCTCTGAGCGCTCTGAATAACAGAATTCGCAACATAAGTACCAATAAGGTAACCGACCTCGTATTAACATGACGCGGCAGGCGTCCTCGTGATTCATAACTGCCATTTTTATTCGGCAATACTTTTAGATAATCGCCCATGTTGAACATCAGCCTAGTTGTACTCAGCGGAACAAGCTCTCCGCCTAAGTTTAAAGACGCTCGTTTTCCTGGTTTGTTTTGGGAAAAATCGCTCTCAGAAAGTAGCTCTACGATTTGATCAACAGAATATCCTCCAACAGTAACAATGGACATATTCGCCGGAACATAGTGAATATCATAATACTTTTGCAAGTCATGCTGAGTAATGTTATCTATTGTTTGACAAGTGCCTAGGGAGCACAGCATTCGCTCAAGCATACGATTTTCATGCAGTAGAGTATGCTCCTTTACAAGCTTCTCATAAGCGAAAGTAAGTGGGTACTTTTTGTTGAATTCATTAATAATGACGCTTCTTTCCCGCTCAATCTTATTATGCAATTCTGCATTTAGTAGCATTGATGAAAAATAAGAAAGCGATTTCTTAATCACTCTCTTTTCACTAGGAACAAAAAATCCGTACCATGTGCGCCAATAGCTTGTCATTCCAAGCATGCAACTTCCGCCCTGACGTTTGAAGTATTCGTTCATGGTCTTATTGGGTACAAGTGAATGCTCAGAAACAAGGTGCTCAAGAAAATGAGCGGTACCTTCTTTTTCGACAAGATCCTGGGCTGCCCCACTATGCACCATACACCCCATGCGTTGCCATGACTGTTTTACCTGTCGTGCATGTATAGTAAGACCGTTATCTAAAACAGTTGTGTGGAATTCACTATAAGGATCCCATTTCATTTTTCCTCCTTTTTTAAGTTTTTAATTTTTTATTACCATATAATGATTTCGTGTCTTTGTCAAAGAGAAAACTTTATGCCGCAACGAAAAAAGCCCCAGTCGGGGCTTTTTTCTGCATGTGCTCAGGACCAGACTTGAACTGGTGACATCTCCCTCTTCAGGGGAGCGCTCTACCAACTGAGCTACCTGAGCGGTACTATTTTATACCGCAAAAACGGCCTAAAAGCAATAACTATTGGGCAGTCTTCTGATCAGCCTGATACTGCTTAACAAGGTTAAGGAGGGTCTGGGTAGTACTTGGAGAAGATGTGTCAGAAGTATTGGTACTAGTACCTCCTCCAAGCCCGTATGCAGCTCCAAATTGGCTTATATAGGGTTGAATGAAGTAAAAGGATGCGATGGTCAAACCGATGATAACAACCCAGTACAGGGCACGTACGTACGCAGCACGCTTCTGTGCACCACGCATCTTAATAAGCATACGATTGTTGTCACTTACTAACTTTTCAATATTGGCGAGACGCTGCTCTAGTTGGTTATCCATGATGATAATTATATCAAACAAACATGGATTATCATTGTGCTCTTGGTAGGAATCGAACTCTCCCTTCTTATTCTTGATAATAATTTTATCTTGAAATTGTATAATAGCCGTCATGAATAATAATTATTGCCTCAATTGTAAAGCTAGCACATTGAACCCTAAGTTCTGCAGTCGTTCTTGTTCTGCAAAATATACCAATAAAATACCTAAACGAAAACGCTCAGCCACAAGCACTTGCGAGTGTGGTCTTTGGAAAAATAATAGGAATAGTAAATGCAGCGTGTGCTTTCAGTCACGCAACGAATCAGCAACAATTGCTGATTGGACATACAGCAACCCTTCAGTTCCTCAAAGTCTGTATGGCAGAATTCGATTAAATGCCAGACGAGTAACTAGAAAATTACCTAAAGTATGTTCCATATGTGGTTATAACAAACACGTTCAAGTCGCCCATATAAGGCCTATCAGCAAGTTTACGCAGACTACCCTAATATCTGAAGTCAACGATTTCAAAAATCTTTCATTTCTATGCCCTAACCATCACTGGGAGTTTGACCATGGACTATTCACTGAGATAAGGTCTTTAGATAATTCTATTGTACCCACAGAAGGATTTGCACCCTCGTCTAATCCTTAGGACGGACTTGTTCTATCTACTGAACTATGTGAGTATGACTTGCAGTCATATTTATTTAACTACAAGAGCGCGCTGCTATGCAGCAAGCAGTTCAGCTATCTTGTCTTCCTGGAAGCCAACCAGTGCAGTGTCTCCAACAACAATAACTGGCACACCAAACTGGTGAGTCATATCAATCATTTCCTGACGCTTTGCAGCATCGTGCCCAACATTGTATTCAGTGTATGCCACGTTGTGTTCCTTGAAGTATGCCTTTGCCAAATTGCAGTAATGGCAGGTATCTGTTGTATATATTTCTACGTTTTTCATATCTATTTCAATTAATTATTATTACTTACTATATATAGTATAGCACTACCGTCAACCTTTTCTAAGACCGATGCCCCTGAGGAGCTGATCCCACCAATGCGCTAATCCGGTCTTTTCTTCTTCGGATGGAGAAGTGGCGGAATCAGGGGTAAGGACAATCATCTCTTCTCCGGGCTTAATATAGTTATACCGCTCTCTCAGGGACTGCTCAGTTCCCTCAGACGTGGACAAATTGGAGTTGTTAACTGACAGTGACCGCTCCTTCTGTACCAGTTCGGCATGGGATTGGTTC
>JAQBRC010000033.1 GCA_028286705.1 Candidatus Nomurabacteria bacterium | reverse complement strand
GAAAGATGCGATTCTGGAAACAACTCCGCATGATACAGCAAGTGCCAACAGCTTGGCGATAGTATCAATATGCATAAATTCTTTTGGATGGTTTGTGATCTTAAGTGGAGTTATTCATGCGAATATTCCCTATCATTTAGGTGAGGAGTATAGTTTTGAAATCATGGGTATCTCAATAATCCTAGGATGGATACTAAGCTTTCTATACGGCCCGAGCGTAAAAGCGATGCTATCACTATTCTTTCGCGTTAAAATGTAACTCATACCCCTTCTGTATTAACAGGAGGGGTTATTTTTTTGTAAAAGCAAAAACCCCATTTCTGGGGCTTTTGCTTTTATATTGTTGCGGGGAGCTGAATCGAACAGCTGCCTTAAGGTTATGAGCCTTACGAGATACCACTTCTCTACCCCGCGATGGGTTAGGTTGGCATTGTACAATTGTTGTCTATTTTACGCAACCCTTATATGGCGTGCAGGTCAGTGAAGATGATTTCGTAGTATGAGAGCAAACGACGAGCTTCAGGCATAGTCAGCACAAAGGCTGCGCCATCATGCGCAATACGATTACGAATCTTATGCACCTCCCATGCGATCTGAACGGAAGGAAGACGGTCAGGGGTAACTTGCTTCAGTTTGTCCCCTGTCGTATCTCCATGGAAGCCGTTGTCATCAAGACAGCGGTCCATATAGATATCGGCTTCGATAACTGCCAACTTCCAGTCACTAGGATTGTCACCAAGCAATCGCTCACGAATATGCTTCCATGTCGGATTCTCAACAGGCAAAGGATTGTCTGTACTTCCTGCTGTTGCAGTTGGCATAGCAGAAGGAGTGATAACTGGCTTCTTCTTTAGCTCAGCCTCACGACGAAGTTCGTACATGCGAACGAATAGAAATAGGATTAATGTAATTAACCCTATTGTTAATAATGTCAAAACGACATAGATAACTCCAAGCAATGTGGTTGAAAATAGTCCGGCAGTTACCCGTTGACCAAAGCTGATAGCTGAGTCGAATGCGTTTGATTGTGCAGCAGTTTCCACAACAGTATTATCGTACATTCTCTATGGTCTTGCCAAGCTCGAAGAGTACAGACTCTCCAGAACGCGCACCAATGAACTGCACGCCAAACGGCAATCCTGCACTGCTCTTCCCTGATGGAACTGAAAGTCCTGGATGCTGCGCGATGTTTGCAGGTACGGTAAACAAGTCAGAGAGGTACATGCTCACAGGGTCATTCACCTTCTCTCCGATACTGAATGCAGGAGTTGGAGTAGTTGGGGTGAATATTGCGTCATAGTTCTCAAGCACTGCTTCAAGCTCCTTACGGATAGTTGCACGAAGTGCAATAGCCTTGTTGTAGTAGGCGTCGTAGTAGCCGTGAGAGAGTACGTAGGTTCCAAGAAGGATACGTCGACGAACCTCTAGTCCGAATAATGCACCGCGAGTATCTCCATATACATCGTTAATAGAAGCACTCTCTGCACGATCTCCATAACGAATACCGTCAAGACGAGCAAGGTTTGAAGAAACCTCAGCTGGCATCAAGATGTAGTACACAGCCAATGAGTCAGCGAAGTGCGGCAGTTCAACTTCGTCGATAGTAAATCCTTCTGCTTGTAGCTTTGTTACGATATCATGAAAATTCTTTTCAAGCTCTGGGTCAAATCCTCCTCCGTTAAATATTCCCTTAGGAATAGCCAAACGCTTTTTCAATGAATGAGCTTCTCCAGTTGCAACACTGGTACCATCGTATTTATCCTCCCCCTTAAATGCATTATAAAAAACTTCAGCATCAGCAACAGTGTGAGTCATTGGGCCAATAACATCCAATGATGAACCCATGGCCATCAAGCCGTGACGAGACACTGTTCCGTATGTTGGAAGCAATCCAACAATGCCACAGAATGCAGCAGGCTGACGAATTGAGCCTCCAGTATCAGAACCCAATGCAGCAACACACAAACCTGCAGCAACTGCTGCAGCAGAACCACCAGAAGAACCTCCAGGAACTTTTGAAGTATCATGAGGATTTTTAGTTACGCCATATGCAGAGTTTTCAGTTGAAGACCCCATGGCAAATTCATCCATGTTAGTGCGCCCAATAATAACTGCACCTTGTGCTTTCAACTTTTCAATTACAGTTGCATCATACGAAGCGGTATAGTGTTCAAGCATTTTTGAACTGCCAGACACGACATGTCCCGCAAACAGAATGTTGTCCTTGATAGCAATAGGAAGACCGGTCAGCATAGTTGCCGTGCCATTCTTCAGCATTGCTTCAGCAACAGCAACTTGTGCAGCAACATCTTCTGCTGAATACAATTCACGAAACGCATTCAAGTCACTCGCCTGTGCGCGGTCATAGTATTCCTGTACAACATCCTTGATAGTTGTTTCTCCAGAAACAATCTTGTTATGCAATTGTTCGATAGTTGGATATTCCATATTATTCGATCACTTTCGGTACCTTAACAAAGTGATCCTGGTGCAGCGGAGCTGCTTCGATAAGATCATGATTAGCGGCTAGCGGAGCAACAACATCCTCTCGGAAGACATTGGTCTTGTCAGCAGACTGCTGTGTCTGACCATCCAACTGCACAGCCTGAATCTTATCAACAAAGCCTAGGATGCTAGACACATCCTTTCCAACAGTTTCTAGTTCAGCCTCTGGCACGCTCAATCGAGCAAGATTTGCCAGTCTTTTGATCTCGTCAGTATTCATACAGACACTATACCAGACCGTCTGCCATCTTCAAAAAGTCATCCTCAGACAGAACCTGCACTCCCAACTTCTGCGCGTCAGTCAGCTTGCTCCCTGCTTTCTCTCCCGCAACAACCATAGAGGTACTGGCAGATACACTGCCTGCAACCTTTCCTCCTTGAGATTGAATGATTTCCTTGGCTTTCTCTCGACTCAATGTACTCAATGTACCTGTTAAGACAACAGTCTTCCCTGAAAAGATTCCCCCTTTTGCTGGAGCTATGCTCGTTGACTCAACCCCGTTGGCAAACAACTTTTTTATTAAATTAACTGATGACTCCTTGCAGCGATACTGATCAATGCTTTCAACAACAGCAGGACCGATGTTTAAGATGCTTTCAAACTCATCTGCTTTGGCATTCCAGAACTTTTCAAATGTGCCAAAATGCAATGCAATGTCACGAGCCGTCTCAACGCCAATGTTGCTGATTCCTAGGGAGGCAATAAAACGATCGAGTGGCGGGTGTTTCTTGTCAGCAATGGCGTTGATAATATTCTGAGCGCTCTTTTCTCCCAAGCGCTCAAGTCCGCTGAGATCTGCTTCAGTTAGAGCAAACAAGTCTGCTGCGTCAGCAATTAATCCTTCTTCTTGGAGACGGTCAATAATCTTTGGACCGACTTCATAAATATCCAGCATGTGTACGAAGTGTATTAATCCACGGGTGTGCTTAGCCGGACAGTCTTCATTGGTACAAAAGAATGCAACGGTCTCTTCCTTCTTGCTTTGTGCGGCACGCTGCTCAACTGGAAATCCGCAGACCGGACATTTCTTCGGCATGCTAAATTTCTTTTCCTTGCCTGTACGCAAGTCAGTTAACACCTGCACAACTTCCGGAATAACATCCCCTGCCTTTTGAATAACAACAGTATCACCAATGCGAATACCAAGACGATCTATCTGATCCATGTTATGTAACGTTGCTTTGGAAACGGTGGAACCGGCAACAACAACAGGAGTAAAGTGCGCTAAAGGAGTTAACACTCCAGTACGGCCAACATTGACTGTAATATCAGAAACAACGGTAGTCACCCGTTCTGCCGGATACTTGTATGCAACAGTATAGCGGGGTGCCTTTCCAACAACGCCTAATGTATCCTGCAATGCCAATTCGTCGACACTGATAACAATACCATCGATGTTAAATGGCAATCCGTCGCGTTTCTTTCCAATGCTTTCTATGTATGAAATAAGTCCCTCAACAGTATCTGATCTCTTTTCCTCCTCTATCACCGGCATACCCAGCTTGCGAAGCAATGTATGCTTCTCAGAGTGTGTGTGCACCTTTTCGTTGTCTGACTGTATATCGTAGGCAAAGAAATCCAACTTTCGTTCCTTCACCAACACTGGATCAAGCTGACGAATAGAGCCGGCAGCAGCGTTGCGAGTGTTGGCAAATAACGGCTTGTCGTTCTTTTTCTGAATTTCATTGAGTCCTGCCAATACGTTTTTTCGCATAATGATTTCTCCGCGGATTTCAATTGAATCAGGAAATGGTGCGTTCAACTGCAATGGAATAGTGCGGACCATCTTGGCATTTTCGGTAATGTCTTCTCCGACAAAACCATCACCGCGAGTTGCAGCCTGTACCAATATCCCTTTTTCATAGCGAAGTGACACAGCCAAGCCATCAAGCTTCACCTCTGCAAAATAATGATGTGGTGCGCCTTGCAGCAACTTTTCCATGCGCTCGCTCCATTGCTGCAACTCTTC
>JAQBRC010000007.1 GCA_028286705.1 Candidatus Nomurabacteria bacterium | reverse complement strand
ATTGCTTGGGTATAGCGGGCTAATAGTATTGATATATATCGGTGCAGTATTGGCAAACTATGTGCAGTCAAAGTCCATGGGTGCCGTTGGTCAGCGGCTATTGTTTACGCTTCGTGGTTCAATTTTCGACAAGCTGCAGGCATTGCCCATAGCATTCTTTAACCAGAACAAGGCAGGAGACCTCACCTCTCGTATTAACAGCGATACTGACAAGCTTAACAACTTCTTTTCTCAGTCATTGATGCAGTTTGTGGGGAACGTTGTCGTTATGGTTGGTGCAACAGCATTTATTCTTATTATTGACATCCGTATGGGTCTTGCTGCACTTATCCCCTTGGTTATTGTCCTCATCATCACCCAAATCCTTTCTCCATGGGTTAAAGCAGCAAATGCCAAGAGTCTTCAGGAGGGCGGAGATATGAGTGCAGAGATTCAGGAAAGCCTGGGAAACTTCAAGGCTATCGTTGCATTTAATCGTCGTGATTATTTCCGAGAGAAATTTAAACAAGCAAACCATAGCAACTTTATCAGCTCTATTCGTGCAGGTATTGCCAACAACGTCTTTGTTGCCGTCTATGGCTTTGCAGCCAGTGCCGCGCAACTGATTGTATTGATATACGGTATCCATCTTATCCTGCTTGGCAATTTCACCATTGGCTTCCTTATCAGTTACATCAGCTATACAAGTCGCTTGTATGATCCGTTGCGCCAAATGGCCTCATTGTGGTCAACATTTCAGACCGCTATGGCCGGTTGGGATCGTATCTCAGCAATCATATCGCTTGAAAGTGACATGCCATTGATGTTGGAAAGCGGAGAGACAAGCACTGTTGAAACATTGCTATCATTCCAAAATGTTGGCTTTACCTATCCTGAAGGCAAGGAAGTGTTGCATGACATCTCGATTTCACTGCAGCCAGGAAAGACCTATGCATTAGTTGGACCAACAGGAGGGGGCAAGACAACAACTGCGTCATTAATGGCTCGCTTGTATGACCCAACGAAAGGAACGATTCTCTTTGAGGGTGTTGATATACGTACCATGGATACCGCTACTCGTGCTCAAAAGATCGGATTTATCCTGCAGGAACCATTCTTGTTCACTGGCACCGTTGGAGAAAATATCTTCTATGCCAATGAGTTGTATAAAGGTGCAAACCCAGAGGAGCAAGAAGCAATACTTAAAGACAACAATCTTTTGTCATTGACTAAGCAGTTTGAAGAAGGACTTAAGACTGCTGTTACTCAGAATGGTGAGAGCATCAGTCTTGGACAGCGTCAGCTGATTGCATTCATTCGTGCTGTATTGCGCAAGCCTGAATTGATCATTCTTGACGAGGCAACTGCAAACATCGATACCGTTACAGAGCGTCTTCTCGAAGAGGTTATTAATAAGCTCTCTGCAAAGACAACCAAGGTTATCATCGCACACCGCTTGAATACCATTCAGAATGCCGATGAAATCTTCTTTGTGAATGGCGGCTCAGTCACTCCTGCCGGATCTCTTGATCATGCAGTTGATATGCTTATGAATGCAAAAAGAACTAGCTAGCAAAAAAGCCTCGGATATTCCGAGGCTTTTTTGTTCCCTTATTTATTCCTTGAAAGGTATCCGTATTTTTGCGAATAGACGAATGTTCCGGATGCTCCGATAAAGAAGACTTGGGCTGAGTAGTATACCCAGAGGAGCAGGCCGACTATTGAACCTGCAGCACCGAATTCCTTGATTCCTCCAAATGAGCTGATGTACCATCCGATCAGGAATCTACCAACTAAGAAGAGTACTGCGGTACAGAAGGCACCCCAGAGGATTTCTTTGGTGGACAGCTTAGTGTCAGGCATGATGTTGTATATCAGGCTAAAGAGTCCTGTAGCCATGATGAGGGTGATAATAGCGTTAACGACTTGCACAATAAGGTGGTTTTCGAATAGAGCAGGTATTGAGCCATTAAAGAATGACAGGAGCACTGTAAAGGCAACAGAGAACAACAATAGTAACCCGCAGAGCAATATAAGTAAGAGGGAAATGAGCCGTTCCTTAATGAAGTGCATAATATTTTGCGTAGTAGTGAGTTCAGGCTCTGCGCGGGCTGAGGGCACATGCCACAATTCGTCCATGTCGTTATTAAGCTCTGCCAATACGCTTAATGCTGCAACAATAAGCACAATTGCTCCAATGATAGTGGCAAGAACGCCTGCACTAGCAATGTAACTAGTGCTGATGAGGTCTTGAATGACTTTAGCCAGACTGCTGCCCAACGTAATGTTCAGGGTGCGAGTGATAGCGAGAGAAGTCGTGTGCTTATCAAAGATTGAGCTAACAATTCCTGTTAGCAGGATAAACAGCGGGGCAATTGAGAAAATCGCGTAATAGGAAATTGCAGCCCCCATACGAGATGCTCCCTTGTCTTGCCAGTGCGCAAATGTATCTTGGAGGAAACTAGTAATTTTCTTCATCGAGAGGTTTGTCCTGAGCGTTATCATCATTTCCTGCAATGCCGGTTGCAAGCGCATCCTTGGCATTTTCATCTTCACTAATTTCCGCATCTCCATTTCCTGGAGTTACCTGATTTCTTTCGATAGGATCAAGGGCTTCGCCGTCCTTGCCTTCGATTTCGTTTAATACATCTTCTGTTTCGTATTCTGCATTGTTAGTGATATCGTCATTATTCATAGGGTTCTGTATGTTAACTTGGTATGGACAAAGTATATACGAAAAGTTGAAAATATGCTTTACTGGAACATATGCATGACCATACAAATCGAACCCTTATCGTAGTAATGATTATTATTCTTATTATTATCCTTATAGCGTATTTCCTTCCTCGCGGCGTATATACGACCTATATGCCAGCGCAGGTTGAACGTACTGTTCCCATACGAACTACTAGTCCTGTAATCAACACTCAGACTACGTACACAACTACTCCTGTAACTACATACCAGCAGGAAACTACTACCACAACAACCAACGCAACTAACTAATACTGCATCTTTTCCAGGAACCGTTTAGTCTTGTCTCGCTCATTAAGCGCTTGCCATGCAGACTGCTCCAAAGGAACAAGAAGCGACTCTAGAAAGGCCATGTCTTGCAAAAGCGTGGCTTTTTTAACTATCAATCGAGCACGCTCGATGTGCATCAGAATATATTCAACAGTGTGTTCTATGTGTCTCTCCCAGAAGTATGACTGCAATGCCTCCGCATTTAGGGTGTGTAGTTTTTGTATCATGCCTACGCTTACGCTATTGATCCAGCCGTTCTGCAAGTCTTCGTGCCAGTCATGAGCATCGTCATTAAGTTGTCTGGCGATAAGATAGTGGGTAAAGAACTCTTCGATGATTGTTGCCTGATCTACCATGAGTATCATTGGCCCTATGGCATGACCTAATGATTTCATTGCCAATACATGATGGTCTTTATAGTCAGGAAGGATATCGGGAAGAACATAGGCACCATTTGTTTTTAACAACTTGCAGTTCGTATGCTCCCATAACGTTGCGGCATCAATACCCTCTAGAATTCTTTGTATGAAAAGATATTCGATATCATCTGTTAATGATTTGAATATGTTGATCATGGCTTTGATGCAGGTGTTAGCTAACGGCAACAATGATATCTTGTCTTCGCCGTCTAATATGCTGTCATAAATGCTATAACCTATCCAGCCAAGCGTATTAGCGACTGCCAAGTCTTCGACCAGCTTTTCTTCAATGGTATTTTCAGTTATATGTTTTGAGAAGTTGTATACCGTTAGCGCAATCTCATTAGCAGGGTCTTTTATTGAAAGAGCGGCAATAGCCGCTTCTAGTTGTTTTTGGAGGAGAGGATTTGTGGTAATTGCCATGCAGGAATCATGCACCTTATGGATGAAGATACTCTCGTTAGATTGAGTGCTTTGAGCAATTGGCTTCAGTGCACTTTCATACGCTCTCAACGCTTCAAGACAGCAGGTGCTGACATAGGCGCAACAGGAACTGTATGTTGGAACCTTGTTAGGAATACTTTCGATGTAGAGGTCTGTAGAGTTCCACGTACCCCTATACTCTTTTTGCAATAAGTACGATACTGCTTCTTCTAGGGTGTCAGTGGGTATACCAAGGCGCAGCAAAGTCATGAGTGCAAATGCAGTATGCAAAGGATTGCCCCATGACCCGTCACCGTGCTGTAATGCCAAGACTTTTTCAATAATAAGGTCGAGGTGCGGACCTCGGTATGCTCGTGCCAGGAAGTATAATGTTGTCATTAGGTGGTGATAATACAGCGAGTGCAGTTCAGTCGTTAGTGCGGTATCAAGATATGATTGGAGTTGCGGTAGCTCTACTCCAATCAGTTGGAGGAATACTGCGACATTGCTATTGGCTACTATGTCTACATCGTGCCAAGCCGAATCTTCCAGGGTCGTAATCCATGTTTTGTATGGACCACCTACTACAGTTTCTTGAGTAATAAGCAGGGAAACAAGGTCTGCTACTACCTCCTCACTTATTAACGAAGCATCGCAACAATACAGCGCCTGCATTGCCACGAACGTGTCATCGATATCGTTAGGATAGGGAATAGTACCGTACTCGGCACTTCCTTGTTGCCAATAGTTGAGCTGTTGCAATTCTGATTTTTCCCGCAAAAGAAAGGCGGCACCCCTCTGCCTGATGGTATATACACGGGAATCATTTTCTGTAGAAAGGGTGGAGAGGATAAGGCTGGTATAAAATGTTGTCGACTTACCCTGGTCACTGCAAAAACCGCCATTGTCGTCTTGCTGGGAGACAATATATGATAAGGCTGCATTAATTGTCTGCTGGATGATCTTCATACTTCTGTAGAGGGAATGTAATAATGAATTCAGTACCTTCATTTAGCACACTAACTATTTCAATCGTTCCCTTGAACTCTTTCTCGACTAGTTCTTTTGTTTGAGATAAGCCGAATCCTGTACCTTTTTCATATGATTTGGTGGTAAAAAATTCTTCGTATACCTTGGCGACTGTGGCGCTATCCATTCCGCAGCCATTATCTGCAATGGTTAGTTTCGCATGAGATTCTTCATGTTGAAGCCTTACAGTAATTGACCCTCCTGTCCTATCTTCACAAGACTCAATTGCGTTCATTAATAGATTCAGAATTATTTGATAGAACTTCAATGCGTTGCCGTGCAGCGTAATGTCATCTTGTATCTCAACCGTTATGTGTACTGCTGCTTCACGAGCTTTGAAGCTAACGATATCGACTGCATCTCTAATTTCTTTTTCTAAAGAGAATACACCTTCAGAATTATCTGTGGCAATTTGCTTCCGCACAGACCGGATGTAATTCCCCATACGACGGCTTGCCGTGACTGCTTTGAACATATGATCTTTAACCTCAGGCAAGTGTTCTCGTGTGGTTTCTATTCTCTCAACATTGTTTACAACGATATTGAGGGAGTTCATAAGATCATGAAATACTCCTGTTGAAAGTTTTCCAAATTCAGCGAATCGATAGAGTTGAGAAACTTTATCCTTTTGCATATCCTTTAACTCCGAGGTACGTTCTTCTACTTTTATTTCTAAAAGGTTTCGTTCTTCTAGGAGTGCTTGTTCAGAGATACGAGCACGTAGCAATGAACGCTCCATTTCGCGGTTTGAGAGCCAAGAGATAGCGGCAATAAGAAAAAGAACAATGGATAGTTGGATTGGTTCGTGCATTGAGATCCAAGCATATTTCCAATGAACATCAGGAGTAATAATATTTCTTGTTTGAAGATGGGTAATAGTACAAACTGTTATTGCAATTATTGCTGTAACAACTAAAGAAAATCTGGTAGATATTAGAATACTAGAAATAACTATTATCACTACGTAACTAATAGCTACAAAAGGAAGCCAAATAGTCCACTGAATTGCACCATACGTTGTTCCTATAAAATATATGAATAATAATATGAAGCTTGCAATACTATATTTTCCGCGACGAGAAAGAATTAGCAAAGATATAAATATTCCTACAGTGGCAGAGAAGCTAGCGAGTGAAATTCCATCATAAAGAGAACCTTTTTCTATACTAGCAATCAGAATAAAGAAGTCTAGTATTAGAAGTAATATAATTACGGAACACAGAATAGTATTCAGAATAAATTCGTGTCTTTTTGAATCTTCATCAAATGTCTTTGGTTCTATAAAGGCTCCATACATAAAATGAATACCACGTCTTAACCAAGCTTTCGTCGCAAAAAGAATTTGGCTGTTTCGATGACGGGTATTCATTTTATGTTCATTGGGAAGAAGTATTAATTTTTACCGCCTTCCCAAGGCAGGAAGCTCGCCTCTGAAACAGCTACTTTCTTTGAAGTTTCGGCATTTCGAACGGATGGGGTAGTAAGAATCTTTTCTATGATTTTTTGCATGCTGTGATTGTTGTTTATTTTATAATCAGTATCTAACTACTCGACCTATAGTCTGACATTAGTATAGTTAAATAGTGGTAAAGAATATCTGAAATTTTGATAAACTATCGTGCAAGATCAATTTTGTACCCTCGTCCTGGAACACTGTGGATAAGCTTGAGTTTTTCAGGACCTTCAATTTTCTTTCTTAGGTTAAGAATATGAGTCTCTATGGTATTTGAGAAGGGGTCTAAGTCCAGATCCCATATATGCTCCATTATCATTCCTCTAGTTACTACAACCGTCTTATGCTGGAGCAAATATTCAAGCAATGAGAATTCTTTTCTGGTGAGGTAGATAGGGAGACTGCTACGCGTAACAACCTGCTTAGCACTATCAAGCACTAAGTCATCAATAGACAGCAGTGTGCTGGTTAATACTGCTGGTCTACGTAATATTGCCTGCATGCGAGCATACAATTCCTCAAAATAGAATGGCTTAGGAACATAGTCGTCAGCACCGATACCAAGCCCCTTAACTCTATAGGGGATTGCATCCGTAACAGACATCATAATAATAGGGGTATTGTCTCCATTTGCTCTTAACTCTTCGCAAACCGCAAAACCGTTCTTTTCCGGAAGACCGTAATCTAACAAGATAATGTCGTAGTCATTAGTCTTTGCTAGATAGATACCGCTAGTTCCAGTATCGGCAATATCAACAGCAAAGCCTTTTTCTTTCAGTCTCTGCGTCAGGAATTCCTGCGCTCCGATTTCATCCTCAATGACAAGTATTCTCATAGTATCTAAAGTATATGAGAGAGTATTTCAAAAATCCACTGCAAACACTGGATAAATGCCCAAAATCCTTTATCTTTTCTTGAGATTGACAAAAATCGACCTTTTATATATTATTCGCTTAGCTAATAGTTAGTTTAGCTAAGTAATTATGAAAAAAGCCAACGAATTCAACATCGCAGAGCTACAGGAACTTGTTTCTGTGTTCAAGCGAACCATGGGAACATTGTACAAAAAGGAAACAAGCAGTCTGCATTGTCCGCTTTCGCATTTGGAGGTGATGCACTATATCGTGGAGCATGCCAATCCTTCAATGAAGGATATTGCGGCATATCTGCAGATCACTCCGCCTTCAGTGACCTCTATTGTGGAGACGATGGTAGAACAAGGCTTGGTCAAGCGTGATGTCAGTGCCGGCGATCGCCGCACTGTCCGCGTCACCCTTACCCCTAAGGCAATCAAGCTCACCGCTACCCTTAAGGCTAAGAAAACAAAATTACTTACGCTCATGCTACAGAAATTAAGCGCCGAACAGAAACAACAGCTATCAGACATTATCAAGACACTCGTTAAATAATTTTTATGAAATCACTTTTCCATACACCGAAACTACTCATTCCTCTCGTGGCAGTTATTGCCATCGTTGCTGGAGTATTTGCATTCCGCTCAGTCGGAAAGGCACCAACAGTTACGCTTCCTGTACAAACACAGGTGGACACCTTTGGTACCGTTATTACTAACTCAACAGACAACTCTGTAGACTTGGCTTTTCCTAAGGCGGGTCGCGTAGCGACTGTGTCAGTGAAGGTTGGTGACCATGTCACTGCTGGACAGACACTTGCTGTGCTTGATGCCGGAGACGCACTTGGTGCCGTTACTCAGGCCAAGGGCGCACTTGAGCTAGCTGAAGCACAGTATGCCTCAACTGACGTACAGTATGGCAATGCCAAAAAGCAGCAGGATGTACTCGTGCAGAATGCACTTCGCACACTTCGCTCAAGTGGCCTACAGGCAACTTCAACCACTCAGGATGACAGCCATACACCAGTAATCAGCGGTACATACACTTGTTCGGCAGAAGGTTCATACAACATTCACCCATACGCATCTGGCGCAAACTCTGGATTCTCATTTACTTACGATGGTCTTGAAAAAGGCGGTGGGATAGTGACATTCAGTACTCCTCAGCCATTGGGTACTTGTGGATTGTTCATTCAGTTCACCCAGGGATTTGCAGGCGCGACTTCATGGACTGTTGAAATCCCTAATACAAAGTCAGCAAGTTACGTAACAAACAAGAACAACTATGACCTTGCCGTAACTACTCGTGAACAGGTATTGAGTCAGTTTGCCGCTAATCTTGGTCAGAACGGTTCTTCTGCAGCTAATACTGCAAAGGCAGCTATTGATAGTGCGCGTGGCGTATACCAAGCGGCACTTGGCGCATACAAGAACAATGTCATTGTTGCTCCAACAGCGGGTACTGTGTCATTCATTGATGCAGACTTGAAGGCAGGACAGTCAGTGACTCAGAACAAGACAGTTATCAGCATCACCACCAAATAATATGGAACAACCAAACAAACAATCAATTTTTTCAAAGCCATGGGTACAGAGTACAACTGGCATCATCATTATCGCACTGGTACTTATCGGGGCATTGGTGTGGAAGTCTCTTTCGTCTCATGTCTCAATCGACAAGTCACAGATTAGTGCACCGATGATTAATATCGGACCTGAAACAGCAGGCATCTTGGCGGAAGTATACGTACAGCCAGGAGATACGGTTACTGCTGGACAGCCAGTTGCTCGCGTTGGCAGCGAAACACTTTCAGCACAGGTTGCAGGGCTTGTTATCACTACACACAATACACCAGGGCAGGTATTCGCTTCAGGCGTACCCGTTGTTACCATGATCGACCCAACACAGCTTCGCGTTGTTGGTACCATTGAGGAAGACAAAGGGCTTTCAGATTTGAAAGTTGGCCAGCCGGTATCATTCACTGTTGATGCATATGGCAGTGCTGAATTCACTGGCTTGATTGATGAGATCAGTCCTACCTCAAACGATTCTGGTGTTGCATTTACTATCTCAGATCAGCGCGAGACTAAGAACTTCACCGTTAAGGTTCGCTACGATACCGCTGCTCATCCTGAGTTTAAGAACGGCATGTCAGCAAAGATGACTGTCTACATCAAGTAGCATGGACAAGACAGTTGAAACAACAACTGAAAAGCCAAAGAAGGATAATTTGAAATGGTGGATACTGCTGACCGTTATCGTCGGTACATTCCTTGGTCGTCTCGACCAGACTATCGTTAACCTTGCATTGCCCAATATCATCAGCGATTTCAGCATCAGTATTAGTGCCGCGGGATGGATTGCAACTGCATACATTCTTGCCAACGCGATCTTTGTTCCTATTTGGGGCAAGCTAGGGGACACCATTGGACGAAAGAAAGTGTACATCATCGGTTTCGGTATCTTTATCGTTGGCTCAGTACTTGCAGGCTTTGCCTGGAACTTGCCTTCGATGATTGTCTTTCGCGTCATTCAGGCTATTGCCGGTTCTGCCGACTATCCAACCGCTATGGCTATCTTGGCTGTTACCTTCAAGGAAGGCAAAGAACGTGCTCAAGCATTGGGTATTTGGTCTAGTTCCTTCGCGGCAGCCAGTGTCTTCGGCCCGCTATTGGGCGGACCATTAATTGACACCTTTGGCTGGCGTTCAGTGTTCCTGATTAACTTGCCGGTTGGTATTGTCGGACTCTTGATGGCTATGCGCTTTATCAATGAGTCACGCTCAGAAGTGAAGTCCAAGTTCTTTGACTGGTGGGGGGCATTGTCATTGGGCGGTATGCTTTCTGCACTGGTGCTAGTGCTTGATAAGGGTGCAGAGTGGGGATGGCTGTCTGCTTCAAGCACGATCTGTTATTTCCTTGTTGTTGTCCTTACCGGACTCTTCATCAGAATCGAACAGCGTGTTCCTGAACCGATTGTTGACCTTCGATTCTTCAAGATTCCTGCATTTGTTAATACACTGTTGAACAACTTTGTTGTCTTTATGGGACTGATGGGAGGATTGTTCCTATTGCCTGTGTTTGCACAGACATTCCTTGGATACAATGCAACACAGACTGGGTATCTCTTCATGCCGATGGCTGCCGCATTGATGATTGGAGCACCTGTTGGCGGAGCATTAACTGGAAAGGTACCGACTCGGTACGTTATCTTCGCCAGTACTGTTGTTGCAGCAATTGGCCTGTACATGTTCTCATTCCTTGATCCGAAATCAACGGCATTGAGTTTGATGCTACCGTTATGCGTCATGGCATTCGGACTTGGTTTTGGTATGGCACAGCGCACCAACGTTATCGCCTCAGTTGTTGACCAGAGCGAGATTGGTGTTGCGTCATCTATTCTGGCACTTGCCCGAAACGTTGCAGGAGCATTTGGTATTGCAATATTCGGTACCATTCTGACGAATCGTACTAAGTTTAATATCATGCAAATTAACAGCTTTAGTCATCTGTATGACACGAGTGCGATAAATATGCAGAAGTTTGTGACGCTTGTTGAGCTCAAGGCGCAAATCAATGCATACAACTATGTGTTCGTTGTTGCCAGTGTGATTGTTGGTCTAGGTGCTATTGCGGCGCTATGGCTAAAGGTCAAGAACGAACGAACGGATATTGTAGTGCATGTTGAATAAGAAAAAGCCACTCAGATGAGTGGCTTTTTTGTTGACTTATAATGAAAAAGAAGTACAGTTGTAAAAAACCTTTAATTATGAACTCACCAATACACGTTGAGCTTTGCGGTGGCAAGCTAATTATCTTGGGCAAAGGTCCAATGAAAAATTTTAAGGAAGAGAGACCGTTGGCAGATATCGCATTGCAGTATGCAATAATCCACAACGAAGAGAAGAAAGTTGATGCAGTAGTATTGTTCCATCAAGGTACTGACTATGTGCAAGAGCTTACTGCTGCCCAGTACAAGTTTTCCAGCAATGGAGGAGGGAGAATGCTGATTGTAAAACACAGCAAGGAATTTCCCATCAATGTACGTTGCACCGAAAGCTTCAGTGCCTGCGGTACAGAAGTTGAAAGGATCGTGAAAAGCATCTGGAAAAAGGCCGACTTCTTTATTAGCGGCGCATTGGGCAACAAGATGTTGGACGGAAGAGTTGTTGCACTTAATTAGCATTAAGCAGCCCCTATGGGCTGCTTTTTTAGTGATATACTTATTTTATGGAAAAACTATGGTTCAAGAGAAAACGATATGGCTATGGATGGGTTCCTGTAACATATCAGGGATGGCTGGTTATATTGGCATACATTGTTGGTGCCACAGTTTTGGGCAACCTTACCAAGAACTACACGTCTCAACGAGATATTGTAATCGGATTGATTATTCCTATGGTAATTCTCACCATTGTCCTTCTTATCGTCTGTGTCTTAAAAGGCGAAAAACCTCGCTGGCAATGGGGAAAGGATAGGGAATAATAAAAAGCCTCGAAATGAGGCTTTTTGTTTTTAACGATCAGGTCTTGTCTGCTCGGTAAAGTATTTCTGATCAGCGACAGTGACGAGTACTTTTTGAAGAGGACTGTTTGTTATACGGCTTTGAACAATCGTATAATCGACAAAACCGTCATGGGCAAAATCATACATCGTCCTTGTTTCCTCGGCGTCTGTCATCGCTACGGTTACAGGATTGGTGTGCTCGCCTTCATACCATGTAAAACAAAGAAAGCTTCCTATAAATAGGACAAAGTAAAACAATTGAAAAAAACTTTTCATACGTTAGTTATTTAGATGTGAACACTGAACAGTTGTTATCTAAATAATAGGACATTATTTGTGATTTGTCAAATCAGCAATAACGATCTTTTTCATCTTCAGCATTGCATCCATGGCATACTTTGCCTTAACTGGATCAGGATCGTTTAAATAGTCTCCAAGGGCTGTTGGAATCACTTGCCATGACAGGCCAAACTTGTCCTTTAACCACCCGCATTGGCCCTCTGAGCCGCCGTCAGCGGTTAGTTTGCTCCATAGTTCATCAACTTCTTCCTGACCGTCGCAGGTAACAAAAAGAGACATGGCTTCGGTGAAATTAATGTTATGAGGGCCGCCATTGATAACCATGAGACGCTGGTCTTCTAGTTCAAATTCAGCAGTGAAGAGCTTTCCGTCTGGAAGACGACGGATATTGAATATCTTTCCATTCTTGAAGATATCAAGATAGAAATTAATGGCGTCTTCTGCGTTGTTATCGAACCAAAGGAAGGGGGTGATTTTTTTCATAATTATTTGCGGTTATAAGAATCTAATGTCAGCATATCTGCTCCATTTAAGAAGACAGCGAATGTAGCAACACTAAGTCCTAAGTCACGAATACCAATACTGTCGAGACCGACAATAAGGGCAATGTCGAGAATGTGTACGAAGAGCAGAAAGGCTGAGAGGCGAGTGAAGAGCCCAAACAGAAGGGCTGTACCAAAGACAATTTCAAATAGTCCGTTAAGAAATACGAGGTTAGCGATAGTTAGGCCTGTTAGGGTAGCTGCGGACTCTGGTACGAAACCGAACCATGCTACTGGATCAATGATCTGGCTGGTGCCGAACCATAGGAATACTAGGGCAAGGCCAATGCGGAGGATGGTTGGGGAATAAGGTTTAATGCTATTGATGAAATTTGTGATTTTGTTCATAGGAATATTGTATCAGGTTTGAAAAGGGTTGGGGAGTAAATATTGACTTTTTTATAAAGTGATGTAATATAATACAAACTTTAAAACTATAGAGATGAAAGAAACACTATTTGTGATTGGTCATGTTTCCAATGGATTCGGTACTGCTTTTCCCTCATGGAGATTTGAGACCAGAATTGTAACCGACAGCGCGTTACTGGAGGAAATGTGTTGGGATACTTATCCACGACCCTCAGATTTACCTATCCATGTATATTGGACATTAAGACGCAATCCTGAAAAAATTTTTATCCTTGAATTTAACAGTACCCAAGGAAAAATTGTCAGGGATGATTTATTGAAAGAAATCGTTGAGAGAAGAAAAATTGTTCCTGCTTCTCCTTTGGAAACTAAAGTTATTGATTTAGATTTTTCTATAAGAGCCTTGAACGGTTTAGAAAAACAGGGTATAAAAAATCTTCAAGAACTTGCAAATCGAATAGTTTCTGAGGACGGTATCACATATCTTCCTATTAAAGCAAAAAATATAGGCAAGAAAACCAGTAATGAGTACTTCTATATGCTAGCTCAATACGGGCTATTAAATTGTGGATTACCGGACAAAAGCACTTTTCTTTAAATTGAAATGTATCAGAACCCCTTTACTATATATAGTAAAGGGGTTTATTTTATTTATTTCCCATACACCTCTCCCACAAACCCTTCCGACTTCTTTACGCTCCTATCGCTATACACAATCACATATTCAAATGAAAAGTGTTGCAGCAATACATCAGGTTCAACAAAGAACAATGCTGTCGCAAGTCCGTCTGCAAACAATGTCGTATCTGCAACAACCCATAGTGCTGCAATGTGTCGAGGAGATTCTGTGCTGTCAGGGTCAATAATATGGTGATGGTTTGCCCATGTACGGCGATTGCCTGATGATCCGGCAATGCTTTTGTTAACTAAGTCAGCAATGCCAACAATCTTGGTATTGTTCTCTGGGTCTTCTAATCCAACACGAAAGACTTCCTGTTTGATTGTACTGTATGCAATATCTCCTCCAGCATTGATGGTGAAGTCAATGATATTGTGGTCTCTAAGCATATCAGCGACAATATCAACGATATATCCCTTGCCAAGACCCCCAAAGTCTAACTGCAGGGGCTTTTTTGTTGTGAGGAATGGGGGATTGTATTCCATAACGTCATCCCAGATTTCTGCTTTGTGTATTATTTCCTTTGGGGTTAAGGAATAGTCCTTGTCATACCCTGCATCTACAAGAACAGAACCTATAAGAGGGGTAACTTTGCCGTTAGAGATAGCATACAGCTTTCTGTATAGCCCTAACATCTTCTCTGCGTCGTCAGGCAGCTTGTATGAACCCTCTTGCTGAGCTATCTGTCCAACAAAAGAATCCCCGCGGAAACGGGAATAGTTTTGTTCAAACAATTCGATACGATCCTTGATTGTTTGAATCAAGGATTCGTTGTCAGGGCTGAACTGAATGTGCCAATGCGTGCCTATTGCTTTGAAGGACGCTTCGCTCATGAGTGTTTACGCTTTTGCCT
>JAQBRC010000037.1 GCA_028286705.1 Candidatus Nomurabacteria bacterium | reverse complement strand
AGCCGCCTCAATAGGGCGGCTTTTGCTATGGGAGAAATCCTAGTTCCTTCAGTTTTGCTTCAATTTCAGGAAGCACGTCATGGAGAAGCGCATAGAATTGATGACTGGCAGAGCTAGCAGTTTTCTTGGTACTCAACATAACTCCTTTGGTTTTAAAGCCTTGCTGTTGTGTGTCGTCTACCTGAACGAATTTTGTAACAAAGTCCTTCAGATTGGAAAATCTTTCCCATTGCATTCCAAACATGTATGGAAAGAGGTTTTTTAGTTTCTCAGAGAAGACAACGTCTTTAAGGTTCTGCTTAAGTATTGGATTATCATCAACCTCAATAGGACGATAGCTCTTTTTAGTATTTTTCATATTTTGCTGTTTTGCACAAAATACTTTGAATATTAAAAATTGTCAATGAGTTTCTTTTCAATCTTTAACACTATCTTATCAGGACTCTTCTTTAAATCATGTTCCCAGAATCTCAAGACAGTCCAGCCATCTTTTTTAAGCTGTCGGTTAACTTTCTTGTCCCGAGCCATGTTACGGAGTATCTTCTCCTGCCAAAATCCTTCTGAGAGGTGAGTGGTGGCAAGATTAAACTTGTATCCATGCCAGAAAGTACCGTCAATAAATAGGGCAATCTTCTTTGATACAAATACTGCATCCGGCTTGCCTGGAAGAGATTTATAATGCTTGCGGTATCGATATCCCTTCTTATGAAAAGCACCGCTTAAAAGCTTGAAGAACAATAGTTCCGGTTTGGTATTCTTGGAGCGAATAAGAGACATAATCTCGCTGCGTTTTTCAGGGGTGAATATATCAGCCATAGGTAGTAGGGATAGTATAGCAAAATAAAAAAGCGCCCCCGCCTTATGGTGGAGGCAACTTAGAGGCGCCCTGTTAAATAATAATATTATTTGAATCATATACCTATTATTAAATTTGTACATATAAATCAAAAAGCCCTGCCTACTAATAAATATAAGTAGGCAGGGCTTTTTGATTATCTATACCAGACATGTACACCTTTATGATATGAGCATGCTCCTTGGTGATGTATAGCGTAGCTATATGTACCATCCTTGCAACGAGCCGTTGGTCCGTAGCTTGAGGCTTCAGCAACAGTCACTAAGCTTCCTAGAATAAATGCACTTACTATAATCTTTTTCATAATAGGTATTGTACCAAGAAAAGATAAGAGAGTTCTAAACAAATTGGTAAAGATTGGATTATTTTATTAAAAAATAGTTTAGTCTTTTTTTAATCACAAAATATAGAATAATGACATGAGACCAGAAGAAATAAAATGTCCAAAGTGTAAAAAGCCAATGGGGTATGCAACTCCTATCGATGAAAACGGCTTTGCGGATCTTCGGTGCGAAAATGAGGATTGCGAAGTGTTTATGAGTGTACGTACAAAACGAGTGGTGTATCCTGAGGTATAAATAAAAAAGTGTTAACAGACACAGAGGGGTTAGTAACTTAGTAACAATGTCCAAAGCCAGCAGTAATTCCATCGATGACATATGCGATACTTCCTGACCTCGTATATGTAAGAAAACCAGATTTCTTATATATTGTGTATGTCACAGTGGTATCTTTACCGAGCCCAACAACCCCCACAAGTTGTATGACGGCATCTGTATCAGCTACCTTTATCACAGTAGATTCATCGATTCCTATAGAGTCACTAAATATCACATCGACAGTATCTGATTTTAAACCCTTAAAATTGTATTTTACTGGATTATCTTGTTTTTCATCAAAACTTATTTTCACCTTATCCAAATAATTTGTTTCTGCCATCATGTCATATGATGACATGTGATCTAGTTGACAGCTCAATGAATCGTACGAACTAACATCTTCATGAATGTAGGTTTTAAAATGGCTGTCGTAGTATAGCGAATATCCATACATTCCTAAGGATGCCATTGCTATGGTGGCAATGACGATAAGAATTATCTTTTTCCTTTTCTTCATGCAAGTATTGTACCATGTGCAATATTTAGTGGTGTTTAAAATCGATTCTAGAGCCTCATAAAAAGGGGAGTGCGACTCCCCTGAATATGGAAATAAAAAACCTCCTGCATTCCGTCATAGGGGGTTAGTTCTTAATTTTGTAGTGCCTACTATAATTGCTGATTTCGTTCAGGAACCTTAGAACTAGTTACAAATTATCAGGCTCATGATGGTTGCCAATTTTAACTATCAGTCTGAGGGAAGTGCTCAAGAGTGATTCTAAGCCCATCATTATATATAAGCCTTATTTACCATATGTAACGACGTAAAAGAGTTATTGTGCGACGTTAATATAATTTATAAAGATACCCCTATTCCTTAGATACTTGGTACTGATTCAGACAACTATTGAAAGCAACCACCTGCTTGTTGTAGCTAGAAATATTTGCCTGAGATGTTTGAACGTCTGAGTTATATATTTTAACCAAGTTGTTAAACTGAGTAATCAAAATTCCGTAGCTCTGATCCTGGGCATGGCTAGGATCTTCGATCTGCTTACGCAATGCAGAAATCTGAGCCTCCTCAGTCTTAATCTTGGTACTAAGAGTACCAATACTATTCTTCAAAGAAGCGCTTAGAGCGGGACACACTCCCCGTTCAGTACCGAAATGCTGAACAGCGAACCATACGGTTCGTCCTTGATAGGTTCCCTGTACAGCATACACACCGATGTCTTGATAGCTGGTATTAAGAATATTGGCACGATGCCCAGGACTCTTCATCCATGCATCAAGTACTTCGGCTGCTCCGTCGAAGTTTCCAAGTGCCAAGTTTTCTCCCATAACCACATAGTCATACCCAACCTGATCACCAAGGTCAGCAACAGTTTTTCCTGAAGGAGACGTATGCTCAAAGTATTGGTTCTTAGCCATGTCCTCTGCTTTTATCTTTGCAGACGCAGCGAGCTTAGCATTAGTCTTCAAAGGCTGCAGCCCTGCCTTCACGCGCTCTATATTGGTTGCATCAATGATGTTCACCTGAGACATTGGAGAGTTGTCCTTTGGCGTACCAGGAGTATCCGTAGCGACAAGGGCGTCAGTTCCCTTGCTAATAACTCCGCTAATGGCCTTTGAGATGGCCGTTACCGGAGTACTAACCCCTACAGCGTCATTGACGGTAATAACCTGCCCTAACACCTTCTGAGCTAGGTTGTTTGCTTGCACAGGCAAAAGTAATGCGAACACGAGCAATCCAAACGCGGCCATTATAGATAGTGATAAGATTGATTTTAACATTTTCCTGGGGTATAGCCCTGCATTGTTGCATCCTCTGCTGTATCAAACCATTGATAGTTTTCAGGCTTGATACGCTTCACTGCTGCGCAGCTTGGAGCATAGTATTTAGTACTATTCTTAGAGCCTACAAATTTCCCTTTAGTCTCTGGAATCTTGCTTTCGGCATGTGCCACTACCCCACTGCTGATCTTTTCGAGAGGTATTGACAACTTATCTAAAACATTGTCTTTACAAGAAAGAGTAACTGGTTCAACGTCGTTAGATTGCTTCCCTTGAAGGAAACCAGAATAAAAGGCCACACTGACCAAAATTCCGCCTCCAATGACGAAAAGAGTCTTATACTGTCGATCAATAAAGCCCTGCATGGCAATAGTATACCCCACATTGACAGAAAAATCTCAATGCGTTATTATGCAACCACTATGGCACATAAGAAAGCCCAAGGAGCGGCAAAAAACCTAAATGATTCGAACCCACAATATCTGGGTACTAAGCTGTACGATGGACAGGTAGCGCAAGCTGGCTCTATCATCGTTCGCCAGCGCGGTACAAAGATCCTTGCAGGAGCATCAGTTGGTATTGGTAAAGACCATACCCTGTACGCCCTCAAGCCAGGATTTGTAAAATTCCAGTCAAAGCGCAAGCTAAACTTTGATGGAACTACAACCGTTCGCAAGATGGTTAACATCCAAGATACACGAGCATAATAAAAACCCTCTCAATTGAGAGGGTTTTTATTTACTTTTATATCTCTACCGACACCGTAAATTCAGACTTGTATTCTGCATCCTTAACGCTAACTGTATATGTTCCAGTCTGCTTGATAGGACCATCAATCTTCATCAGAGTAGGATCAATAGAAATACGGTGGTGTTCAAGCAATGCATTACTAATGTCTTGTTCTGTAACTTTCGAGAACAGACTTCCCTTTTCGTTAGCTCGTGCCTTATATATAAGCGTACGACCATCGAGACTTTCGATGGCACGGTCTAGAAGATCATGCTGGACCTTCTTTTCTGTAATCTTGTTTTGAGCTTTGCGCTGCACTTCTGCAATAGCAGCAGGGGTTGCAGGAACTGCTAGCTTCTTAGCAAACAATGCATTGCGAGCGTATCCTTCACTCACCTCAACAATATCATCGGTTTTGCCAACTTTGGGAACGGATTTCAATAGAATTACCTTCATACTTATTGAAATGTAGCAGGGCTAGAGAATAGGTCAATAGCCTTTTGCAACTGGGTATCGTTTTTGTCCTTGTTGTCAAATGGAATGACAATTTTAGGAGTCAGACCCTTTGCAGAGATTGAAGTGCCGTCCGGAGTGTACCAGTGTGCCACCGTTACCTTCAATGCAGTACTGTCAGTTACGGAAATAACCTGCTGTACAGAGCCCTTGCCGAATGTCTGCTGGCCAACCAATACTCCAATTCCCTGCTGACTCAATGCGCCTGCAAGAATTTCTGCCGCTGATGCTGACCCTTGATCAGCGAGGATGATAAGCTTGTCGCTGTCAGGAAAGATCTTTGGTCCGGTACTGTTGTGTAGAGTTACGTTCTTAGGATCCTTCCCTATCTCGCTAACAATTACTTTACCTTGCGGAATAAATTCGCTGCCGATCTGCACTGCCGCTTCAAGGTATCCACCTGGATTGCCGCGAAGGTCGATAAGGAGTTTGTGGTCACCTGAAGTTAGATACTTGTCCATAGCAGCCTTAAACAATGTGGCTGAATTTGCAGAGAAGTTGTACAAGTGAATAACAAATGCGTCACCGCTTCTCATTTCAGTATCAACAGTTGGAAGATCAATAGTTTGACGAGTGATAGGAGTAACGATAGGAGCAGCTACTCCTTCTCTCATAAGGGTAAGAGTAACAACAGTACCTGTCTTGCCTTGGATAAGGGCAACAGCTTGGTCAACAGTCATGTTTGAAGTTACTGTATCGTTAATCTTAACAATCTTGTCTCCTGACAATACACCAGCCTTTTCTGCAGGTGTTCCCTTTAATGGGGCGATAATAGTAAGAATGTCATTTTTTTCTCCGAGTTGAATACCGATACCGCTAAATGATCCAGCAATCTGGGCTTGGAATTGTGTGTTCTGAGCTGGTGGGAAGAACGTAGTATAAGGGTCGCCATATGCAGCCACCATGCCCTGTATCGCACCGTATACACGATCCTGTGCACTCACAGGAGTAGTGTTGTCCTTGCCTGGAGCAAAGTTATCATTCACCAGTTTCCATGCCTTCCAAAAGGCTTCAAAATCAGCGTTTGAAACGCTAGGATCGCTAGCATGAACAAGTTCAGTAACCTTGGCAAATGCAGGCTGATTGCCATACCCAACGTATACACCGCCAAAAAATACTGCCGCAACGATGACAATTGAACCAAGTACTCTTAGTGATATTTGAGTGATATTTTTATTCATGAAGAGTAGTTTCAGCAACAGTGTGCTCTAGGTTTTTAATAATGCTACGCATGGTTCTGTAGTGCTTTCGCAACAGAAATGCAATAACAACGAGTAGTAGGCCAACAATGATTGCCATAACTGTTTTCCAAGTATTGGGAATACCGAAAAACGGCAAAAACATCATCACAATGCCGAGCCAAAATACTATTCTGATTTTTCCAATCATGCGCCTATTATACCCTAGGGCTTATGACAATGACAAATTCCCCGCGAACCTTGTCCGAATGCTCTGTATAGTATTGCAGCATAGCCTTTGCTGTTAAGACTGGATACTCTTCAAAGGTCTTGGTCATTTCTCGACCAACCATAATAAGTCTTTCATCAAGCACTTCTGCGAGTGTTTCTAGTGTCTTCATGATGCGATGAGGAGACTCGTACATAACAACTGTATGGTCTTTTTCTTGCAGAGACTGAAATAATGTCTGACGGCCTTTCTTGTGTGGAATAAATCCCAAAAATTCAAAATGACTTGAAGCAAAACCCGATACTGATAATGCAGCAATAACAGCAGATGGTCCTGGAACAGGAACAACTGGTACCTCTGGATACATTGCACGGAAATGGCTGATGAAGAACGAACCAGGGTCAGAAATAGCGGGAGTGCCAGCGTCAGTTACTAGGGCAATGACTTCATGCTCCTTGCAGGCTTCTAGTGCTCTATCCATTGAACTAGCGCTGCTCTGCGCATGAGAAGACAGAAACTGCTTCTTGCCTTCAATACCAAGTAGCTTAAATAACTGACCGGTTGTACGGGTGTCTTCAGCAATAACAAGTGTTGCTTCGCTTAAAATCTTGATTGCTCGCGGGGAGCAGTCTGCCAGGTTGCCTATGGGGGTTGCGACAACGTAGAGTATCATATGTCTTATCCTATCGTACTGTTGAATAAATGTACATGAGAAATAAAAAGAACCTCTTTCGCTTGAGATAGCTACTGGAGGTTCATAATTCAATTGCATAAAGCTTTATGCTTCAGCGGGCTCTTTTATTTTTTCGTAACGAATACATAGGGCGTTTCCTTTACTATCGTATTCTGTGACCCATTCATATTCAGGGTCAAAGAAAAGATTAGACATCATACTGCTCACTTCCATAAATACCTTGTTTGCCTGAAAATCATCTTCGTCGGTAATTCTAATTCTACCGGCACTAGAAGTCATGCGCGCATCTGCGTATAAGGATGCTGTTGTGGCGTCACCGCTGTGCCACCTTGCCTCGATTATGGCAAATGGATCATTATCAACCACTCCTCTTTCTAGAAGTGATTCGAAATACTGAAATATCAGTATGGATACCCGTTGTGATTCAGTACGCCTTGCATCCACCAACACAACTCCAATCTTTCTTTCAGGATTCTCGCTATTAAGAGCAACATAAGGACACTGAATATCCTTGCCTTGAATGTGTTTTGTAATAGTAGGTATTTGCTTGGTTTTTACAATTCCTTGTAATTTTGCCCATTTGTTAAAGGTTGCCGTTGGCAATTCATATAAAAGTGATCTTTTCATTTTTTTTGATTTTTATCACTTTACGCTATTTATTACACAAGTCAATGACCGTGGGAAATTAGACAGATAGAACAAAAGCCCCTCTCTATTGAGAGGGGCTTTTGTATTTTGTGCGTGCACATGGAATCGGACCATGGACCTCTGTCTTATCAGGACAGCGTTCTACCACTGAACTATGCACGCGTGGAGTAGCTGGAATACTATACCAAATTTTCAGTTTATTTCAACTATTCGTCGTCTTCCCCTACTTCTCCAAATTCGTTGAATTGAACCGCTTCAATCATCTTATCAATCTTGCCCTGCATCATACCTTCGATATTTGAGAAGTTCTGACGGATACGGTGGTCGGTAACACGGTCTTGTGGGAAGTTATAGGTACGGATCTTCTCGCTGCGATCAGCGGTACCAATCTGACTCTTACGCTCCCCTGCATACTTGCTTGCCTCTTCCGCTTCCTTCATCTGCTGCAGCTGGGCACTCAAGATGGCAAAGGCCTTTTCGCGGGTGCCAAGCTGACTACGCT
>JAQBRC010000012.1 GCA_028286705.1 Candidatus Nomurabacteria bacterium | reverse complement strand
TCAAAATATGCCTCAAGAAAATCTGTAGAAATGATTAGTATGGAATAAAAGCCGCCCATAAGAAATTGTGGGCGGCTTTTATTTTTATGTATTAATATACGTTCTTTCTCTCAATACTTTAATTTCGTCTCTCAAAATCGCAGCGGTCTCAAAGTCCAATAACTTCACCGATTCCTTCATTTCATCCTCTTTCATCTTGATAAGCTTCTCAATCGGATTGCGCTTGCCCTTCTTCCCTTTCATGTCTTTCTCAAGCTGAGCAAACAAAGCAATATCGAGTTCCAGTTCCGCGTTAACCGCCTTGGCGTGAGAACTCTCCATGCCTTGTGTAATATCAAGGATTTTCTTTTGAATAGTCATTGGTGTAATGCCGTGCTTTTTGTTGTATGCCAGCTGAATGTCGCGGCGACGCTTTGTTTCCTTGATAGCGCGCTCCATAGAACCAGTCATGTTGTCAGCATACAGAATCACACGCCCATTCGAGTTACGAGCGGCACGTCCAATGGTCTGGATCAATGACACTTCGCTACGGAGGAATCCTTCTTTGTCGGCATCAAGAATACCGATCAATGTAACTTCTGGCATATCAAGACCTTCACGAAGCAAGTTAACTCCGATAAGCATATCGAATTCCCCCCTTCGGAACTGGGTAATAATCTTGATACGATCAATGGTCTTGATATCGCTGTGGATATAGGCAGCTTTGATTTTCTTTTCCTTAAGATAATCAGTTAAGTCTTCAGCCATGCGCTTGGTGAGTGTCGTTGCCAACACACGTCCCCCCTTGGCAATTTCAATTTCAGATTCCTTAATGAAATCATGCACCTGTCCATGATAGTCTCCATTTTCAAGAATAGGACGAACATCCACAAGAGGATCAACGAGTCCGGTAGGGCGAATAATCTGTTCAACAACCTTGGTCGCATGTTCAAGCTCGTATTTGCCTGGAGTTGCAGATACAAAAATAGTATTGCCAATACGAGCCTTAAATTCTTCAAACTTCAATGGTCGGTTGTCCTTTGCACTCGGCAAACGAAAACCGAAATCTACAAGCGTCTGTTTTCGAGATGCATCTCCTGCATACATACCGTGCAACTGTGGCAAGGTTACGTGTGACTCATCGATAAAGAGCATGAAGTCTGGTGACCCATCTGCCTTGTGCGGGAAATAAGACAGCAATGTTTCTGGCGGTTCTCCGACACCTTTGCCCGACATATGTCGAGAGTAGTTTTCAATACCGGAACAGTATCCGATTTCTCGAATCATGGCGAGGTCATATGTAGTACGACGCTTGATGCGTTCCGCTTCAAGCAACTTTCCTTCTAGTTCAAAATGCTTCAACTGTTGATCAAGCTCATGCTTGATGTCGTTGATAGCGCGTTCCTTTTCATTTTCGTTTGTAATGAAGTGCTTTGTCGGGAAGATATAAATAGTTTCTTCCTCATTTAAAATACGAGATGATACCGGATCAATCTTCAAAATACTGCTGATAGTATTTCCAGAGAATTCAATCATGTATTGAATCGTGTCTGAGATTGGCATGATTTCAACCTTGTTACCAAGTGCACGGAACTGTCCTGACTCAAGGTCTGCATTGGTACGAGTGAAGTGAATGCTAATCAATCGTTCCATAACTTCAGTTCGTGAAATCTTCATGCCCTTTTCAATCTTGAAATTCTCTTTTTCATACTCAACAGGAGAACCCAAACCGTATATGCAAGAAACAGATGCAACGATAATCACATCCTTTCGAGTTAATAGGGATTGTGTTGTTGCATGTCGAAGACGATCAATCTCCTTGTTGATTTGAGCATCCTTTTCGATAAAGGTATCAGTAACCGGCATGTATGCCTCAGGCTGGTAGTAGTCGTAATACGATACGAAATAGTGCACCGCATTGTTCGGAAAGAATTCCTTGAACTCAGATGCCAACTGAGCAGCGAGTGTCTTGTTGTGTGCGATTACCAATGTCGGCTTCTGAATATCAGCAATGATATTAGCCATGGTAAAAGTCTTTCCAGTTGCAGTACCTCCCAACAGTGTCTGAAACTGCTCCCCGTCTTTTAGCCCTTGTAATAAGGATTTTATAGCGCTAGGCTGGTCGCCCGCAGGCTTGTAGTGATCTGAGAGCTCAAACTTCATAGACTTTCATTATATAGAAGTCGTCAAGCTCCTACAAATAGGCTGTATATCAAAAAAGCTGGCTATTTCATTCTTAAATTCTTTCAATCGTTTTTGTGAGATTTTCCCCATTCGTCCCAAAATACGCTGCTGAGAAACAGTTCTGATTTGGTGCATGCATAGCGATACCATCTTGCCCTTCCATTCAAAAGGAATATAACCTGGAACATTTTTAATTTTTGTGGAAAGAGGAACAAAGAGTGCGCTGCTTTTTCCTATTACCTTAATTACCAAACCAGGCCTAACGAATGAATCTCCCTTGCCATCAATCTCACTTCCCACGTTTACCCCCACAACAACCCATCGTATTTCACCCGCACGAATGGTAATTGTATTTTCTCTCGAATTAATTTTCTGCTTTACAGTATTCCATGCATTGAATTCTTTTATATACATACATGAATTATATTCATTAGCCATCAAGAATATCTTAAGAACATTTAAAGCCCCTCTTTCGAGGGGCTTTGGACGCCTGACGGCGATGCGTAATTACATTTTAGCACAGCTAGCAAGCAGTGCAAGTTTTTGCGTATTAAAATATCACTATCTCAATGCCTCTGCGGCAGAACGATGATACTCTACAGGAACTACATCATCCGAATAGTCATATACAGAATAGGCCGCTGTACAGATCTTTATAGTAAGAAAAGCACCGACAATGGTAATTAGTAAAAAGAATGCGTACGCTCGGTTAAAGCTCATGATGTAATAAGTATACTATTAATTTTCTTTTTCTGGATGGTATCGTGCAATAAATTCCTTTTTGTATTCGTGGAACGTATCATTCAGAATACTCTCGCGAATCTTTTCAACCAGTCTCAAAATAAAGTGCAGGTTATGGATAGAAGCCAATGTTGCACCCGTCATTTCATCTGCACGAAACAAATGAGCGAGATATGCACGAGTATGATGCTGACAGGTATAACATTCACAGCCCTCTTCAATAGGAACAAACTCTGTCTGATATCGAGAGTTCTTGATATGCAATCGCCCATCTGAGGTATGCAGTGATCCGTGGCGTGCCATACGCGTTGGAGCAATACAGTCAAACAAGTCGCACCCTGCTTCAACCGCATTAAACAAATCCAACGGTTCGCCAATACCCAACAGATGACGAGGCTTGTCTTCAGGCAATAGTGCATTCACCCATCCAACAGCAGTACCGATGTCGTCTTTGGTAAATGAACCGCCAATACCAAAACCGTCAAAGTCTAATGCCCCGATAGTACGCGCTGCCTCTTCACGAAGTTCCTGAAACCGTCCTCCCTGCACAACCCCAAATAGTGACTGAGTTTTCTCTGTGTCTAGTTCCTCATGACGAGCAAGACTGCGCTTTGCCCATTCAAGCGTTCGGTCTAATGATTTCTTTTGATAGTCATATGGAGCAGTTGGACTAGTACATTCATCAAATGCAAAAATCATATCCGCACCAAGCTTCCACTGCGCTTCCATAGAAGACTCCGGGGTAAACAAATGCTTGCTGCCATCAAGGTGTGACTTGAACATCACCCCTTCATCAGACACCTGTGCTAACTGTCCTGAATGAGCGGAGATATCTTCAACAGCAACTCCTGTAGCAACCTTGCTGACATTGTTTCCAAATGCCGCACCTAGAGAGAACGCCTGAAACCCGCCTGAGTCAGTCATGGTTGGACCATACCAGTCCATGAACTTTCCAAAGCCTCCCGCCTTAGCAATAATGTCTGCACCTGGCTGCAGGTATAAGTGATAGGTATTAGCCAATACCACCTGCGCATCCAAAGAACGAATCTGCTCAGCAGTCATTGCCTTCACCGTTGCCTTAGTACCAACAACGACAAAGGCCGGTGTATTAATAACGCCGCCGTTTGCTGTTTCGATAGTACCTGCGCGAGCAAGGGTACCTTCGAGTTTCTTTTGTATGGAAAACTTCAACATATATGCACATTGTTTATAACACAGGAAAGGACTTTCGAACATTCTTTTTGTGCTAGTAAAAGAAAAAGCTCCACGAGTGTGGAGCTTACTAATCATTTATTTGCCCAAAAAATCATAAAATTGTACAAAGATTCTCTGAAGGCGATCGTTCTCGGAATGTCTTTTTCAAAATCCTTAATTATGTCCAATGTACAGAATGGCATTAAAAAATAATTTAAATTTTCATCTCGTAATTCATCGCGAAGAAGATCAAGTTTTATGCATAGACGTACTTCGAGATCAGTAAAACCAAGCGGTACGCGGCTTGGACTAAATAGTCGGTGCAGGGCAACCTTATCAGAATGACTTAACACCATGCGACTAGCATAGATTTCAATATGTGGGTCCATAAAAAATAGTTTTTACTACCTTACCACTGAACCGTTAATTGTCAAAACCTATTTAACAACCACAAACTTCAACGCCTGCAGATTCACAGGTACCTTCGCCAACAATCGCTGAAACGGATCACGAGGATCAGTAATAACTTTTTCCACAACAGCGAGTGATGCAACCTGTACTGATTGCAATGACACTATGTCTCCAACATTAAACGGTACGTCACGAGGCAACTGCACTTCGTACTCTCCTCCTCCACGTCCCACTAATGTAACAGCGACATTGTTCTCCACAGCTGTACCAGATGTCTGTCTCCCTGCTGCGCTATAGAGCCACACCGTTGCTGTATGATCCGTTACGTCACTAATCGTACCCAACGCAATGCTGTTAAATGCATATACAATAGCCCCTGGCTGTATGCCTTCAACACTTCCAGCATCAATCAGGATAGAGTCATAAAAACTACGATTAGGCAGGGTGACAACATGGCCCAAGATTCCCTTTCCACCAACAGTTCTGCCGAGCTCTTCTTTCAATGCAGCATTCTCATTCTGTAGCTGATGAAGCGTAGTTATCTCTGCATCATATGCAGTCAATGTACTCTGCTGTTCATTGACCTTGCTGATCAATGAATTCTTGGACAACAGGTGCTGCGCAACTGTTCCTCCATAGATAATAGGAGCCTTGCCGAACAATTTCTTAACGGTATAGGTTGCAGCAACAATTAACAAAAGTACGCCGACAATAACCCCGGTTCTTAATACCCACGGGTTAACAGCTTTCAACGGACTGGTTTTCTTTTTTGAATTATAACGAGGCATGGTCTTCCATTGATAACAACGTATTCTTATAATTATCAAACTGTTCCAAAATAATTCCGGTACCGCGAGCAACAGCAGAAAGCGGATCTTCTGCAATATGCACTGGCAACTTCAATTCCTGCTGCAACAAAATCGCAAGACCGCGAAGGTTTGCTCCCCCGCCACTCAACACAATTCCTGTCTGCAAAATGTCAGACACCATTTCAGGCGGAGCAGTTTCAAGCACTTCTCTGATACCAGCAACAAGTAGTGCGACAGTGCGGGCAAATGCCTCACGAATATCCCCATCAGTTACCATCAACGCCTTAGGCAAGCCAGTTACCAAGTCTCTTCCTCGCACTTCAATTTCCATGTAGTCAGTCTCAATAGCAGAACCAAGCTCAAGCTTTACGTTCTCGGCAGTTCGTTCTCCAACCAACAGCTTAAACTCGTCACGAAGATAGTCAATTACACGAGCATCAAAATGATCTCCTGCAACACGAAGGTTCAACGAGCGAACAATGCCGCCTAATGCAATCAATGCGATGTCAGTTGTTCCACCTCCGATGTCCACAATAAATGAAGCATCTGCAGAAAGCACCGGCAACCGAATACCAATAGCTGCTGCCATTGCTTCTTCAACCAAATGAACTTCGCGTGCGCCAGCATCAATCCCTGCGTCATAGACAGCACGCAGTTCTACGTTAGTGATTCCAGAAGGAACACCAATAACTACACGGGGTCTAAAAAACTTATTAGAAAGCTTTTCAACCTTTCTAATAAAGTATGCCAGCATTTCTTCTGCCATTTCAAAGTCAGACACAACGCCTTCTGAAAGAGGACGGATAATCTTGATGTGTTCAGGCGTCTTTCCCCACATCTCTTTCGCTTCTCGTCCAATAGCAACAATCTGCCCAGTCTTCTGGTTAACTGCAACGATACTAGGCTCGTTAATAACGATACCCTGCCCCTTTACATACACGAGCGTATTAGCGGTACCGAGGTCGATACCGATGTTATTGGAAAATCGTTCGTAGAGTTTTTTAAACATAGTTATGCAGTTAGCTGCTGTATCAGTGATTCAACTGAAACAATAGTTGCCTCTGTTGATGTACGCTGCTTATACTCAAGTCCGCCTTGGGCAAGACTGCGATCTGAAACAACGACACGGTGTGGAATACCAAGAAGGTCGCTATCAGCAAACTTTGCGCCCGCACTAACACCCTGACGGTCATCAAATAATACTTCAATACCATTAGCTAGAAGCTGACTATAGATAGACTCTGCCTGTTCAGCAGTATCTCCAAGAGATAACAGATGCACCTTAAATGGAGCAACAGTTTCTGGCCATACAATTCCTTTTTCATCAGACAATACTTCAACGATAGTTCCCATGAGACGGGTGATGCCGATACCGTATGAGCCCATAAATACTGGTACTTCAGTGCCTTCCGCTGTTTTGTATGTTAGCTCAAACGGCTCAGAGAACTTAAAGCCAAGTGAGAAGATATTTCCAACTTCAATGGCTTTCTTTTCGATAACAGTTGATTTATCAATTCCCAATTCTGCTAGAACATCATCTGTAAATACTTCCTTGTTGATAGCAATACCTTTTGCCTCATCAATATAGATCAAGTCTTCACCCGCTTCTGAGACTGTTTGGAATTCGTGTGAATACTTTGAAAATGTTCCGCCTGATGCAAATGTCATGTATGTAGAATCTCCAAGACCTACGCGCTTGTATACATTGCTGTATGCAACCTTTGCCTTCTCGTAGAATAAATCGTGTTGTTCCTGATCAGCTGAGAATGAATATAAGGCTTTCCAATAGAATTCACGTCCTCGCATAATGCCAGACTTGCTGCGTGTTTCGTTTCTAAAAATAGTTTTGAAGTCGTACGGATACAAAGGAAGATCCTTGTATGAGCTAACAAAGTTCTTTACGATATTTGAATATGCTTCTTCGTTGGTAAATGAAAGACCAACTTCAGTACCGTTCTTCAATGTTGTCTTAAACCAGTTATCAACAACATCATCGCTCCAACGATTAGTCTTCTCCCATACTTCCTTGCTCTGGATTGCAGATGTCTTCATCTGAATGCCTCCAATTGCATCCATTTCCTGCTTAACGATACCAATAATCTTTTCCATAACACGGTATCCCAATGGCAATATTGAATACACCCCTGCCATTTCCTTGTGGATATAGCCTGCGCGTATTAAAAGCTGTGCATTTTTAGATACTTCGTCTGAAGGGTTGTCCTTGCTAGTTTTGGTGAAAAGCTGTGTTTGTCTCATAAATCACTTATATAATCGCACAAAATGGGAAATAAAAAAAGCTCCTCGAATTTATCGTGGAGCTATATTAAATTACATTTGTCTTTAATTTTCCTTACTGACCTTATCGGTCGGCTTGGACTCAGTTAATTCTGGCCATATAAGGATCATAGTCATAACCATAGTAACTATTACCAATAGTATGCCGCCAAGAGGAGCCGCAATTGCCAGGGCAATCGATAGAAGAGCAAAAACAATGCATGTCATTTGAATATTTTTCATATCTATATTGATTTTTTAAGGTTTTGAACAGAATTTGTTTACTAAAAAAAATAATAGCACATTTTACCTTAAAAGTCAATTCCCTTCTCTTGTCAAAAACCCCTTCAAATGCTATATTTACGGCTCATCTTTTGATGAAATTATTCAGTTATTAAGGCTTGTGCGTCGAAAACGCAATACAAGCCTGCTACAGATTGTTATGAAAACTATTGACCCTAAAGACCTCATGGAGGCAGGTGTCCACTATGGATACTCTCGTACTCGTCGTCACCCTACCGTTTCTAAGTTCATTTACGGAACAAAGGACAAGGTAGACATTATCGACATCGAAAAGACTATTCCTCAGATCGAGGCTGCCGTTAACTTCCTTAAGGGCCTAGCCGCTTCTGGAAAGACAGTATTGTTCGTTGGTGTTAAGCCAGAATCACGTGCTTCAGTGCAGGATGTTGCTACAGGACTTAACCAGCCATTCGTTACAGAACGTTGGATTGGTGGAATGCTTACTAACTTCACTGAAATCAAGCGTCGTATCAACAAGCTTGAAGACATGCGTGAAAAGACCACTAACGGAGAACTAGCAAAGTTCACTAAAAAGGAACAGTTGCTTATGTCTCGTGAAATGGAACGCCTTAACAAGTACTTCAGCGGTATGGTTGGCGTAGCCAAGCTTCCTGATGCACTTATCATCGTTGACCCTAAGAAGGAACACATTGCAGTTGCAGAAGCTCGCAAGAGCAACATCCCGATGATCACTATCGGCAACACTGACTGTTCAATCCGCGCAATCGAATACCCTATCATTGCAAACGACGGTTCTGCTTCTTCTATCAAGGCAATCCTTGCTATACTGAAGGACGCATACCAGCAATAATTTTTAATTAACCTAATTCCCCTACACTATGATCACTACAGAACAAGTAAAAGAACTTCGTGATAAGACAGGCATCTCTGTGATGCAGTGCCGCAAGGCCCTTGAAGAAGCTAATGGTGACATGGAAAAGGCCATCGTTATCCTTCAGAAGAAAGGCGGCGAAGCTGCCCAGAAGAAGTCTGATCGTTCAGCTGCTGACGGTGTCGTAGTGATGCGCACAGACGGCAAGCGTGTTATCACCCTTGTCCTTAACTGTGAGACTGACTTCGTTGCCCGCAACGAGGACTTCGTAGAACTTGCTAACAAGCTTGTTGATATGGCATGGGATACTGGTGTTGAAAAGATGCAGGAAGACTCAGTTACTCTGATCAGTGACCTTGTTCTAAAGATCGGTGAAAACATCCACCTTGGTGGCGTTGAAGAACTAAGTGGCGACGTAGTAAGTGGCTACACGCACTTTGACAAGAAGTCAGCTGCAGTAACTATCCTTCAGGGTGGTACTCCAGAAGTTGCTAAAGACATTGCTATGCATGTTGCAGCTATGAAGCCTGCATTCCTTAGCAAGGACGAAGTATCTGCTGAGAACATTGCGACTGTTAAGTCAGTGATGGAAGCAGAAGTAGCTTCACAAAGTGAAGGCAAGAGTCAGGAAATCAAGGACAAGATGCTTGAAGGCAAGATCAACGGATTCTTTGCTGAACAGACACTCTTGAACCAGTCATTCTTCAAGGCTCCTGAAAAGACTATTGAACAGTATGCAAAGGATAACGGTGCAACAGTTCAGAAGTTCGTATTGTATACAGTAGGCGCATAATGATCCTCACGCTGGCCATTGTTCTTATAGTGCTCCTCATAGCGCTTTGGATAAGCGCCATGCTGTTGTGGTGGCGTAGTGAGCAGGAGAAGCCCGTGAAGACTGTCGGTACTCAAGACCTTGTACATTCAGCTAATAAGATTGTGCGCATGGCACGTCGCAGCTGGTACGGAGGACTCCGATACAGCAAGCAGGCAAGTCTCTGGGGCAACAAGAAGGCTCGTAACGCATTCGTTACCCTCTTCCCCCAGTCCAAGTCAGCGTTTGTTAATAAAGATGCTCTGACAGGACTGGAACACGGTCCCTCATCATACTTCTTAGCCAATCTTTCAAGACCAGCTAAGAAGGCTGTACGTTCAATTCGCAAGAAGAAAATCGTAGAAATCGAACCCATTTCCACCCCTGATACAGATTTGTCAGAATAATAAAAATCTGTTATCCTAGTCGTACTCCACTAGGATATACGCCGGATTAGCTCAGTTGGTAGAGCAATGCTTTTGTAAAGCGGAGGTCGTCAGTTCAAGTCTGACATCCGGCTCCAATAATAAAAGGCCTCGAACAAATTGTTCGAGGCCTTTTGGCTTTAGATTTTTCCTGTAAGCCAATACCACTGAGTGGCACAGAATTCGTAGGAGTAAGCGATAAGTTTGCCTTTTGTCTGAAAGTGCAGCGATTCGCTGTCGTATGGTATCTTCTCTTTAAATGTTGGACAGATACTG
>JAQBRC010000042.1 GCA_028286705.1 Candidatus Nomurabacteria bacterium | reverse complement strand
AATATTCCTCCTTCCATAACAATTTCCGTATCAGGACAGGGAACTATTATTACCAAAGCCCCTGTTGATACCATTCAGCAGTCATTACTGGGAATCTCCCATGAGCAGTTTAAGGCCGTTATTTCTGCTGTTCCTGAGATAGATACGGCGCAATATTCGTTATTGCCCTTTTGGGCACCCTATTTTCCGTACCAAGCTGACCGTATAAAGGTACAAGTGAAGTAAATGCTTGACCCGCACAGGAAAATTTAGTATAGTGTCCTTTGTCAATGGCAACACAAGAAGAGTCAGTTAGAGGTACCGTAACAGAAGCCCTTCCGAATACTATGTTTCGGGTGGAATTTGAAAAAGGAGATATCCTTGTGTGTTATCTCGCTGGAAAGATGCGATTGCACCGAATTAAGGTGTTAGTAGGCGATACTGTCGAAGTATTGCTTGATCCCTATGGGGGAAAAGGACGTATTGTCAGAAGAGTTTAAATAGTATATACTACTCCCGCTTGACTCAATTGAGCTCAATTTTTATTTATGAAGATAAAATCAACAGTAAAAAAGATGTGCGATAAGTGTAAGATTGTTAAGCGCAATCGGCACTTGGTAGTGATTTGTGACGGTAACCCTAAGCACAAACAGAAACAGTAAATCATTCAGTAATATATGCGTATTTTAGGTATAAACATCCCCAACGAAAAGCGTCTCGACATTGGTCTTACTACCCTCTATGGTATTGGCCGTGCGACTGCAAACAAAGTACTAGCTGATGCTGGCGTTAGTCCAGACACCAAGCCGACAGCATTGTCTGTTGAACAGGAAAACGTTATCCGCAAGAACATCGAAGACCGCACTATCGAGGGAAACCTCAAGCGTGAGATCTCTGCAAACGTTAAGCGTTTGAAAGATATCAAGGCATATCGTGGCATCCGTCACATGCGCAAATTACCAGTAAAGGGCCAGCGTACCAAAACTAATTCTCGAACTGTTCGTGGAAACGTTCGAAATACTATGGGAAGTGGTCGCCGTAAAGAAAGTAAGACATAATTAGTATGGGAAAGAAACGAATTGCAACTCAAGAAGGACAGTTGGTGGACGCAGACAAGCGCGGCCGTGCTGTTGGACGTACTCCAAAGAAGAAGCTTACTACCTCAATACTAGCTATTGAAGCCACTTTTAATAATACAAAGGCTGTAGTAAGTGACACTAAGGGTAATATCCTGTTCTGGTCTTCATCAGGGTCACTAGGCTTTAAAGGCGCTAAGAAAGGAACTCCTTTCGCAGCCTCTAAGGTTGGTGAAATCCTTGCTGAAAAGGCTACAACTGCTGGTATCAAGGAAACTCACGTTATGGTTAAGGGCGTTGGCTCTGGCCGTGAACCGTTGATCCGTGCATTCGTTGCAACTGGTATCGAACTATTGTCAGTTAAGGATAAGACTCCAGTACCACACAATGGTCCTAAGGCGAAGAAGCCTCGAAGAGTTTAAAGTATAAATATATGATTTTAGGAGCAAAATACAAAATGTGTCGTCGTTTGGGTTCAGGTGTCTTTGAAAAGTGCCAGACTCCAAAGTATCTACTATCTGAGGCTAAGAAGTCTAAGGTTGGTAAAGGCAAGCGCCCAAAGGCATTGTCTGGTTTCGGTACTCAGCTTATCGAAAAACAGAAGGTTCGTTTTTCTTACGGTATCAGCGAGAAGCAGCTTTCTAACTACGTGAAGGTGGCTAACAACGTTAAGGGTATGCCTGTTACAGACAAGCTCTACGAAGAACTAGAAAACCGTCTTGATAACGTAGTGTACCGCCTCGGTTTCGCTAACACTCGTCGATTTGCTCGTCAGCTCGTTTCTCACGGTCACTTCACAGTGAATGGCAAGAAAACTACTATTGCATCTCAGACTGTTCACATTGGTGACATCGTTGCTGTACGTGAAGGGAGTCGCAAGAGTCCAATCTTCACTGATTTCGCAGCGAAGGTTAAAAATTACGCTTGGCCTAAGTGGTTGAAACTAACTCCTGAAGCACTTCAGGCGGAAGTGGTATCAAAGCCAAAAAATGAAGAAGCATTTCTTCAGTTCGACACCGTACTTGAGTTCTACAGTCGTTAGTAGAGCGCAATAGAACACGATATTGCAATAATTACAAAATAATGGTACTATATTTCACTATATGAGCGAACAAAAAATCATCCTCCCATCAAAACCAAAAGCAGTACTTGAAGAAGGCAACAAAGGCGTATTTGAAATTGACGGACTAGTGCCAGGATATGGCTACACTCTCGGCAACTCACTACGACGTATTATCCTCTCATCATTGCCAGGTGCAGCTATTACAGCTGTAAAGATTGATGGTGTTTCTCACGAATTTTCTACTATTGAAGGCGTGAAGGAAGATGTTATCACTCTACTTTTGAACCTTAAGAACGTACGTTTCCAGCTTGTTGGAGATGAGCCAGTAAAAGTGTCTTTCTCAGTAAAGGGTCCTAAGATCGTTACTGCAGCTGACATCAACGCCAAGGGCGCTGTTACTGTTTCAAACCCTGAGCAGTACATTTGTGAAATTACTGGTAAGGCAGCATTGAACGTTGAAGTGACTGTTGAGCGTGGTCTAGGATTCGTTCCTCGCGATGCTCACCACAAGCAGAAGGCGGATATCGGTACTATCTTTCTAGATGCAATTTTCTCTCCAATTCGTCGCGTGAGCTATGACGTAGAGGAAATGCGTGTAGGGGATAAGACTAACTTCAATCGTCTCCGACTCACTATTGAAACTGATGGGACACTCTCACCTCGAGTAGCACTTGAATCCTCAGTACAAACAATGATTGAACAGCTTGCAGCTATTATCTCAGTTGATAGTGGCAAAATTATTGCAGACATCCAGGCAGCAACTGCTGTTAAGGCTCCAGTTATGGAATCAGCTGATACTGAAGAAGTATCTTCTGAATCAGGCAAGGAAGAGGAAGACGTTACTGACGTTTTGAAGAACCGCATCGATGCAATCGGACTTTCAACTCGTACACTGAACGCTCTCTCTGCTGCAAACATCCGCACTATCGGCGGTATCGCTCGCAAGCGAGTAGATGACCTTCTTGAAATCGATGGCATTGGCGACAAGGGCATCACAGAAATCAAGGAAGCACTTGCTCAGTTTAACTTGTCTTTGAAGGACTAATACGGTATAAAGAATACTCGATCTAAGAAAGAATTATGAGACACCACAACGCAAACAGAAAATTTGGACGTTCATCTAACCAACGTCACGCTCTACTAAAAGGCCTAGCAGCTTCGCTTATTACTCATGGTCGCATTTTGACTACTGAGGCTAAGGCAAAGGAACTTCGCCCATACACAGAAAAGCTTGTTACCAAGGCTAAGAATCCTACTTTGGCTTCTCGCCGTCTATTGCTTTCAGGTTTTTACAACAACGAAACAGTAGTAACTAAGCTTATCAGTGACATCGCTCCTCGCTTTGAAGGTCGTGCTGGTGGATATACTCGCATTGTTAAACTTGCTGCTCGTAAGGGTGACGCAAGTCCAATGGCTTTAATTGAATTTGTATAATATGAACTACACTATTGACGCAACAGAAAAAACACTAGGACGCCTTTCATCAGAAGTGGCAGCACTATTGATCGGAAAGAACAAGTTGGACTATGCTCGCAACGTGCTTTCAGGCAACACTGTAACTGTAATCAATGCAGGCAAGCTTAAGGTTTCTCCAAAGAAGCTACAGGAAAAGTTCTACTCTCGTTACTCTGGATATCCAGGTGGCTTGAAGGAATTGAGTATGGCTCATGTTGTTGAGAAGAAAGGCTACTCTGAAGCTATTACTATCGCTGTTAAGGGAATGCTTCCTGATAACAAACTTAAGAAGGGGATGATGAAAGCTCTCACTGTAACTGAATAATCATATGGCTACTACTAAGAAACAATACATAGAAACAATCGGACGTCGCAAGACAGCAACTGCTCGCGTACGTATGACAGAAGCTACTAAGGCTTCATACGTAATTAACGACAAGGATCTAGCGACATACTTCCCAACAGAAGAATTGCAGAAGATCATCACTGATCCTTTCAAGATCACAGAGAAGGCATACGCCGTATCAGTGCACGTGAAAGGCTCTGGGATTCACTCTCAGGCTGAAGCAGTACGTCATGGACTAGCTCGTGCTCTCGTTGTAGAGGATGAGTCTGACAAGACTAAGCTTAAGCAGGAAGGATTCTTGAAGCGAGATCCTCGTTCAAAGGAACGACGAAAATTCGGTCTCAAGAAAGCCCGCAAGGCACCACAGTGGTCAAAGCGTTAAGCGCAACCAACAAGGAACACCCGAAAGGGTGTTTTTTGTTTTGTTGACTCTTAATGGGAATAGATTATAATAGTTGTATTGACGGTTTCGGCCTCCGAGAAAGCGCTTCTTTTAGAAGCGCTTTCGATGTTTTAGCTGAGCATCTGAATCATACTCTGACGAATTAATTCATATTGGTCTAATGAAAGTGTATCAATCTTTCGCAGTAGGCGCTTAGTACTGATTGTTTTTATTTGAGCGAGCTTCACGATAGAGTTCATTTTTTCTGTAGTTATAGCAATACGATACTTGTCTGTATCTCCCTGCGTAGTGAGTGGCAACACAATAACACTGTGCTTGTTGATATACTTCAATATCAAGACAGGTCTTTCATACGAGTCGTTCTTTCCATCAATCTCAATTCCGATATTTATACCGAGAGCACTCCACCATATTTCTCTTTCCTTAAAATAGAGCTTCTTCTCAGAGCTATTAATTATTTGTTTTTCTGTGCTCCATCCTTCAAAATCTTTATTATGCATTTTTGTAGCATACTAGAAGTCGATAAAGTCCAGATAAAGAAAAACCTTTTGTTTTGTTGACAAAAAAGCTACCAAAATCTAAAATTTAAAAATGAAAAAAACTTCTATTATAAAAGAGAAAATAAATGATGACAGATGGGAAATTATCGGTGATTTTACCATGATGCCAGAAGGTGGGGTATCGGCAAAAGAACTTAGTCAGCGGATCAAGAAGGCTATAGAAAACGAGAAAACCACTAAATAAAAAAGCTCCCTGTTAATGGGAGCTTTTTTTATTCCAATTTTTTTGTATAATCAAGCATATGAAAGAGGATGAAGTTATACAATCAGACGATATTGAGGCACCGAATGTGGCGACCCATACAGAGATAGATCAGGATGCAGATATGGTCTTTGAAGACAGTGACGAAGAAGGGGTGGCACTTGGAGCTGTTAAGAAGATAAAGGACATGCAAGACAAGATCAAGAACCTTGCCAAGGAAAAGCAGGAATACCTTGATGGATGGCAGCGTTCTCGTGCTGACTATGCAAACCTGCAAAAGACAGGGGATGAGGAACGCAAACGCATGCGCGCTCTAGTTGAAGAAAACTTCATCACAGACCTCCTGCCGACTGTTGATAGCTTTGCTATGGCTATGAGCAACAAAGAAGCATGGGAGAAAGTTGATGCGAACTGGCGTACTGGCGTTGAGTATATATATCAGCAACTTATGGCAACACTAAAGGATCGCGGCTTTAGCACGTTTGGAGCAGTGGCGGACAAGTTTGACCCAACAATGTATGAAGCAGTGTCTGAAACAGAGACTGACGATGCAACAAAGGATCACACTGTTGCCTCTGTATTGCAGCAGGGATATAAGTTGGGAGATAGCGTGATGCGAGCGGCAAGAGTAGCTGTATATACGAAGAAGAAATAATAGAAAAAGCCGCTTCTCCTGGAGCGGCTTTTTCTATATGCTCTGAACTAGGTAACATTAGCATGCTTTGGCGGATGCCATTTATGCAGTGGCTTGTAGTCTCCTCCAAAAATACCGATATCAAGCATGGCAGTAAGTACCGCGCGCATGCACTGGTAGTCCTCGTTGAAATTATGTGTTCCTGCCATCCACGAACCTACATTTAATCCTGTTTCAACATCTTCAGCATCAAGATATTCAAGAATTTCTTGCGGGGTAAACCATTTGATCTCCGTTATTTCACTTTCTTGGAATTTGATTGTTGATATGTCTCTATCAAGGACGGTAATGAAATCTCGTACCCATAGGCGTGCGATAGATTTTTTGCTAGTACGCCACGGAACAAGCTGGTGTGCATTTATTTTGATACCAATCTCTTCCTCAATTTCTTTTAGGGCACCTATTTTGTATGATTCGCCCTCAACAATATGTCCGCCGAAGTGTGTAGACCATGCACCAGGAAAGTATTCTTTGTCCATCGGACGATGGTGGCAAAGGATCTGTCCTTCTGTATTCAGAACAAAAATATTTGTTGAACGTCCCCAGAGTTTATTTTTGTGAAATTCTGAACGTGCTATATGCTCGCCTGTTGGTTCTCCTGTGTGCATGTCTACGATCTGTAGTAATTCATTTTGTGCCATAAGGTCACAACTATACCATACATTCCTACCTTACGTATTCAGAAAAGGCAGCCTCAGTTTCAGGGTCTAGTGTGTCAGAAACTATAATCATAATCTCTGTCGTCAGACCGAGGTCTTTTTTTATATTCATGAACAAATGCTCGAATGGATAGGGAGAAATCCAGACAGAGTTTTTTAATAGGATAAACCCCGCCTTCTTAAGCAGGTATCGAAGCCCTTCTCGTTCTGACTTACGATCTTCTGGCAGGTCGAGCAGGACAATGCGCCACTTACCATCCCAGGATGGGTCTACAAGCCCCTTATCATTCTCAAGCGACAAACTGTGTGCCTTGCGCTTGCCGTCTCTTGTAAGGCGAGTATAGGGCTGCTGATCGGAATGGTGTGTTTTTACCAAACCAGCCTCTTCAAGGCCCTTGAGAGAGCGGGTGAGAGCATACGACTGGCCAATAGACTCCTTCAATTCAGCTACAGAAATAGCCGGTTTTGAGCCCAAAAGCTCAAGGATTTTCTTGGAATAGGATTTCTTCTCCATATACTTGCATAGTATCAAAACATTGCTATAATATCAACATGTATTTCGCGACCACGAAATTTATGTAGAAATACTAACAAATTGATTATTAAACATTGGAAATTATTACCTTAATTCTTTAAACAACATATGGCTAAAATTATTGGAATTGACCTCGGAACTACAAACTCAGCTGTTGCCATCATTGAAGGTGGACAGCCAAAAATCATCGAAAACATTGAAGGTGCACGCACCACTCCTTCTATCGTTGCTATGGGCAAGAATGGCGACATTCTTGTTGGGCTCTTGGCGAAGCGTCAGGCAGTGACTAACCCTCAGAATACTATCTACGGTATCAAGCGATTCATGGGACACAAGTATGATGACGAAGGCATGGACAAGGTTATCAAGACCTCTCCATTTCAGGTATCGAAGGGTCCTGATGGCGGTGTGCTCGTAAAGCTTGGCGACAAGGACTATCGTCCTGAAGAAGTGTCTGCAATGATCTTGCAGAAGATTAAGTCAGATGTGGAAGCGAAGCTTGGTGAGAAAATCACCGAAGCAATCATCACTGTGCCTGCATACTTCAACGACGCGCAGCGCAAGGCAACAAAGGATGCTGGTGCAATCGCTGGACTTGATGTGAAGCGTATTATCAACGAACCGACTTCTGCCGCTCTTGCATACGGCTTGAACAACAAGAAGGATGAAAAGATTGTTATCTTCGACCTTGGTGGAGGTACATTTGATGTGTCTGTAC
>JAQBRC010000035.1 GCA_028286705.1 Candidatus Nomurabacteria bacterium | reverse complement strand
ATACTACAGACCATCAGAAGATCATGGCAATAACTCCTGTAAACTACAACTGGAATGTTGAGCACAATACTGATCCAAAGCATGCCGGTTTCATTGCTCAGGAAGTGAAGCAAATATTCCCTGATCTTGTTACAGAAGATGCACATACACACCTACTTTCATTGAACTACACTGGCTTCATGCCATACACCATTCAGGCAATTCAGGAAATGAATCTGACAATGCAGGCATTGCCGTCATTTGATGACCCAACACTGGCACAGAACATTGCGACATTCTTGCGCGGTATTGCACAACGTGGGGAAGCGGTGGTGAACAAGGTAACTGCCAAGAAGGTGGATACTCAGGAACTGTGTATTGGAGATAATAACGACAGTGTTTGTGTGACTAAGGATCAGCTACGTGCATTGCTGCAGAATAGTGGAAATAATGGTGGAAGTACTACAGTTGTTAATACTCCGCCTCCTGCGCCCACCCCTGACCCTGTGATAGGCGATGGCACAGTAGTTCCTCCTGTTACTACAGGGGATACTACAGTGACACCACCTACAGATCCGCTTCCTGATCCTACCCAATAAATGTATTGACATTGTACGTACATTGTCTATACTAGAGATATGACTACTACACTACAACTTCGTATTGATGAAAAGCTCAAAACAAAGGCTCAAAAAGTTTTTGAAGCCCTTGGCCTAGACCTTTCTTCGGGTATTAAGCTTTTTCTTACTCAGGTGGCGCATGACAAGGAACTACCGTTTACTCCCAGTACTCGAGCAAAAGAAATCCGTATGCAATGGGATAAGGAAGTGGCGGAAGCGCTGAAGCATGGAAAGAAATACACCTCTACGAAAGAAATGTTTGATGATATTTTAAAGTAAAATGCATACCCAAGAATGTATATTCGTCACTATACCAAAGCATTTAAAAAATCTATTAGAAAACTCGACAAATCGGGAAATTTCAACAGAGCAAAAGTAGAGTCGATCGTCACGCTTCTTTCAAAAGGCAAGGGCCTTTCTCAGCAGTATAAAGATCACGCCCTAAAAGGGGAGTGGCTTGGGTACAGAGAATGCCATCTCGAACCTGATTTATTACTTATTTATACAATTCAAGAGAATATTCTGATTCTCCTGCTTGTCGACATAGGCTCCCATTCTCAGCTCTTTGGATAATTTGCTATACTATATATATGAATACAAAAGCAATTATCGGCATTATTATCGCAATAGTTATCATCGTTCTTATTGGAGTATGGATAGGAAAAGCCCCAGCAACTCCTCCTCAGCCAGAAGCACCGGTGTCAGTGGTACCAACAACGAGTACTCCTGATCAGGCTGCGCCTGCTCAGAGTACTGTTGCTCCGGCTCCTACTCCCGCACCAAGTACAAAAGTTATTAGCACTAAAACAGTTAATGGTATGAAAATTGAAGTAACAAAAGAAGGAACAGGGGAACCAATTAAGACTGGTCAGGTAGCAACAATGCTCTATACCGGCAAGCTCACTGATGGAACAGTGTTTGATGCATCATCTAAGCATGGTAATGAACCATTTACCTTTACTCTTGGCGCTGGTCAGGTTATCAAAGGATGGGACCAGGGTATCGTAGGTATGAAGGTAGGGGAACATCGTACACTGACTATCCCTTACAATCTTGCATATGGAGAAAACGGCTATCCTCCAGCTATTCCACCAAAAGCGACACTTATCTTTGATGTTACATTGGTAGGTATTAAATAAAGTAACATAAAAAGGCGGCCAAACGGCCGCCTTTTTATGTTACACTTTACCCATGCAAACATTCATGGAAAAAAATCAAACAGTACTTATTAGAATTATTATTGCGTTGGGCGTATTGCTCGGACTGTTCTTGTTAGTTGCAACATTGGTGCAGGTAAAGTCATATAAATATGTAGGATCAGGACTTCCTGCTTCAAATGTTATAACCGTACAGGGTCATGGAGAAATTGAAAAAGCTCCTGATACTGCTAAGTTCTCATTCACAGTGCAGAACGAAGCAAAGGATACTGCGACAGCACAGGATGCTGTGTCAAAGAAAGTTACTCAGGTAAAGGCTGACCTTATGGCTGCGGGTATTGAAGAGAAGTACATCAGTACTGACTCATACAATTCATATCCTAACTATGTATACAATAACGTTAAGTGTATTACCGTTCCTTGTCCTCCAACCCAGACATTGAAGGGATACATCGTTTCTCAGAATGTGAAGGTAAGTGTTAAGGATCTTTCAAAGGCAGAAACCGTTGCTGGTATTCTCGGCAAGGATGGTGTTACCAGTATCGATGGTCCAAATCTAGGGTTTGAAGATGTTAACGCTGTGAATGATGAGGCTCGTGGAAAAGCGATTGCTGACGCTGAAGAACAGGCTTCAAAGCTCGCTAGTCAGCTTGGTGTACACCTGGTTCGCATTGTTTCATTTAATGAAAATGGGGGAGGGGGCATAGCTGCTCCAATGGCATATGACAGCAAGATGATGAATCAGACAGCTGCTTCAGCTCCAACAATTCCTACAGGAGTACATACTGTAACTTCTAACGTGTCTATCTCATACGAAATTCGATAATTCGTATCTACGAAAGCCCCTGTGTATAGCAGGGGCTTTTTGTTATACTTTAGCCATGAACAAAAGAGGCTTCACCCTTATAGAACTGCTGGTCGTCATCGCGATCATTGGCATTTTGGCATCTGTAATTCTGGCTTCCTTGAACACAGCCCGCTCAAAGGCGCGTGACGCGAAGAGTAAGGAAACTGTGGCACAATTAGTTAGGGCAAATGAGGCCTATTACAACGATACCGGGGACTATCCTGTCAGTGACTTTGATCTTGTTCCTGGCTATATTTCACAGATTAGTATTGATCCAGGGACTGGGGTTTTCTATAGATACTTTCGGAAAGATTCCAACTACTATCAATGCTTTGATGCTTCTGGAATAAAAACTGCTAATCGTTATGCCTTTTATGCAAAGCTCGAAAATCCCTCCGCCTCTGACCTTGCTACTATGACCGATGGGTTTGATGCGTGTGCTACGAGTCTGTTTGGAATGAACTACAAGATCGGTAATTAACCATACGGTATAAGCTCCTTGACGTAAAACATCTTGTGCGGTATTATAGAAATATAAGCGCCCCCGAGGTGTTTTTTAGTATAAACTTCTTACATATGAGTATTGCAACATTTTTAAAAGAAACACAGAAAGAACTTAAGTACGTAGTGTGGCCTTCTCGTGCCCGTACTATCGCGTACACCCTTATTATCCTTGTATTGTCATTGGGTCTTGGGTATCTTATCCATGGCTTTGACGTTGGATTCCGCGCATTACTAGGTACTCTTATCGTTAAATAACCTATGTCAAAACAAGAAGACAATCAGGAGCGACACTGGTATGCAATCCATACCTATTCTGGGTATGAGAATGCCGTGCTTCGTAACCTGAAGCAGCGTATCGAGTCACTCGGTATGGAAGACAAGATATTTAATGTTGTTGTTCCAACTGAAAAGAAAATCAAGATCAAGGCAGGGAAGCGCGTTGAAGTTGAAGAAAAGGTGTACCCAGGGTACATCCTTGTAGATATGTTGGTGACTGACGACTCATGGTTCGTAGTGCGCAATACTCCTCGTGTGACTGGTTTCGTTGGTTCAGGCGTTACTCCTGTTCCCCTTACCCAGAAAGAAATTGACTATCTCCTCGGACAGATGAACGAAGATCAGCAGGCTAAGCACACTATCGATCTCGAAGTTGGCGAAACTATTATCATTAACGACGGTCCGTTCAAGGACTCAGAAGGTCAGGTGAACGAAGTTGATCGTGAGCGTGGAAAGGTTAAAGTACTTGTTTCATTGTTCGGACGTGAGACTCCAGTTGAACTAGACTTCTTGCAGGTTAAGAAAATCTAAATAGCAAAAAAGCCCCTTAAGGGCTTTTTTGCTATATCCACTATGATTCTTTACAAAAAAGCCTTTTCTGGTATACTCTTCTCGTTACGCTAACGCTTCACTTTAGTACTAACCTCCAATTTATATGGCAAAAAATATTACAAAAAGAATCAAATTGCAGGCAATGGGTGCCATGGCAACTCCTGCGCCTCCACTTGGACCTGCACTTGGTCAGGCTGGTATCAACATCTCTGACTTCGTTCAGAAGTTTAATGCCGCAACTGCGGACCAGAAAGGCGAGAAGCTTGGTGTTAAGGTGGTGGTATACGATGATCGTTCATACGATTTTCATGTTACTACTCCTCCTGCTACTAGTCTCTTGCTCAAGGCCGCTGGTCTCGACAAGGGTTCAGCAAAGCCTCGAACTTCAAAGGCTGGTACCGTTACTCGCGAACAGATCCGTGCAATTGCAGAACGCAAGATGCCTGACCTGAATGCAAACGATATTGAAGCTGCAATGAAAATCATTGAAGGTTCAGCTCGTTCAGCTGGTATTGAAATCAAGGACTAGCAAGCAATAAAAAAATCCCCCAGAAATGGGGGATTTTGCTTTTTACATAACAGGGTTATGTCTGTACTTAACAATTTCATATCCAGGAACTCTTCTTCCTTGATCGGGTTTCTTTTCTATTGGCGGCATTGGCTGCCAGAACAAAGAAGAAGGTTCTTCCCAGCAGCAGTCGTTATCATAGGGCTCATTTATTATCGCGTGATATATTTCATCAATGCGATGGTTATTGTATATGTCCTTATATAACTTACAATCAGCAACGATATACGTATGCTTATTGCTTTGTGCAGCCATAGTCATTGCTTCTTGGACTGTTGAAAGTACAAACGTTCTGGTATTGCCTTCGTCAATCTTTAACGGTGTAGCAGAAATGATATAGACGTCTCTCTTTGAGTATGGGGGTGATTTGTCCGGCAATTCACCATACGTTTGAGCGCTAATAACAATGTTTTGTTCCTCGGTCCGATTTCTAAAAAAGGTACAGTAATCATTATTTATATTGCGAAGTGGGCAACCTTTATCCTTAAAGGCTCCGTTACTGCCAGTTACGGCGATTAATATTATGTTTTTCATAGAGCTGTGTGTTTTTCTTGATACTACCCCAGAAGGGGGGATATGCCAAGAAATGAAAAAAGACCCTTCTTTAATTAAGAAGGGTCTTTGTTTAGGAGGCTAATCGCCAATGCCTAAAGAATGTAGCGTCAAACATCTGACTTTTTGTTGCAGGGGCTGTAGATATCATATCGGTATACCACTCTCGGTTTAACTCAGGTAGTGGAGAGGCAGATTTGCAGAGCTTATCTGTCTTCATCTGAATTACTTCAGCAACATAGGGCTTTGCAGCAATCACTTTCATATAGAGTGACGGACTAACGCAAATGAATACTTTTGAACTGTCCGCACGGGCAAACGCTTCGGGAAGGGTAGGGACTACCAGTCTGCTTTCGCCGACGGTAAGAAACTTGTAATCATCAACGATAATGATACTGACATTCTTTCCAGTCTTAATATCTGATGGAAGTTCCAGATAAAATTCGTAATCCATGATAAGTGTTTGTTTCGTTACCATAAATCTGAAAGAGGCGCCATCCTTGTTGTGCTGCCAGGCAGCAGGAAGATTGTTGGGCCAGATTCTGTCATTGTGTCCTGTTTGAACCAACAAGCTACATAAAGGTATTGTTTTTTTAAGCATCATAATGAATGGTTTTTATTTATAATACATTAGATACTAGGATTGTCAAATAAAAAAGCTGCCCAGATATTGGGCAGCTTGTATTATTGTTTTTTTATGTCACGATCGACATATAGTTTGGGCAGCATCATTGACGGTTCCCAGTTTGCCTGGATTTCTTTAATGTCAGAACCAGTTTGATACTTACCTCCTTCGCCATATCCTTTTTCTAAGATAGGGCCTGTTTCAGGAAATACGATTTGTGCGTATCTTCTTCCAACAACAAGGGGGATAGTGTAGTACCTGGAGAAATTGGTAATCTCCATAGTCCAACGATTGATGTATCCAACATCACCCCATCCGGCGCATTTGCAAACGCCGATAAAACTTCTTCCTTGTGAAGATCGAGCTTGCATTGAAGTCGTTACGCAATTTAGCCCACCGATAAATTCTACTGTATGAGCCAAGATTGTTTCTCCAGGTTCGATAAAGATAACTCTATCAGTAAGAAGTATATTTTCTTTGTTGAGATCATATAATTCTATCGCAGGTTCCATTGCAGCATTGAATCCAAACATGATGCTAATTTGCTCCTTAAGCGTTTTTGCTTCCTCGGGTTCTCCCCAGATGCGGTTAACATCATCCTTATTGTAAGGGTTAAAGATTTTATATCGTTGCCCTTCTTTAGAAGGTCTCTGTTCTCTATAAACCCATTCCCCTAGGCGTACATCATAACTTGATGTAGACAAGTCTTTTTGATCAAATGGTTCAATGATGATATTGCCGTCCTTAATGTGATTAAGGATACGACGGTCTGATGTTGCCATATTTTTCTTTTTTTCTTTACACTACTGTTTTTTGGATAATTGTCAAACTTGTTGCGTATGCGCTGGATTCTGATAGAGTAGGGAAAACTTGAACAAATGGGAAAACTAAAAGTGTATATTGGTTGCGCATTATCTCATGCTCCGAAGGAATATAAGCTGCGAATTCACTCATTCAAATCTGAGTTACAGAAAATCCCATGGATAGAAGTATTGGAATTTGTAGGAGCGTTGAATGAAGAGCCTGATCCTACAAGGGAACCACTTCATATCTATACAAATGATATCCACCATTGTGTAGGAAGGGCAGTCGCTATTATTGGTGAATTATCTATGCCATCTACAGGATTAGGATGGGAGCTAAGTACTGCGGTTGAAAAACATTGCATTCGAACCATGATGTGCGCAAAATCTGGATCAAATGTTTCGTATGTGCCACTCGGCGCCCCTTTGCATGAGAAAAATCCTCATGCCACATTTCATTGGTATGAAGATTCAGTTCTTGAATTATTGCCTTATTTTCTTGAGGAGTTAAAAAAGCTTCATGAGAAATAAGAAAAGCCCCAATATATTGGGGCTTTTTACTTTATTTCCTCATCCATACTTCCAATGAAGCTGATAATTGAGGCTCGTCCTCTTTCCATTTTTGAGAATAGAAAAGTTCAAAGTTTTGGCGAAACTCCTCTTCAGGAAAATAGGTGTCTCCTTCAAGGGTGGCGTGCACTCTGGTGATAATTGCACGCTTAACATCGGGAAGAAATATTCCCTCTTTCCAGATTCCTACACCGCCCAATAGGAATATGTCAGGATTTTTGAATTTTTCAACCGCTATAGATTCTCTCAGCGTCGAATAGATAGTTATCCCTTCTGTTTCGTTCATTGTATTTGAAATTACAATGTTTCTGCGATTTTTTAGCACACCCATACTTTCAGATGTTTTCTTACCTGAAATAACAGTAGCGTTGACAGTTTGCTCTCTAAAGTGAGGCATGTCCCGCGGAATACTTCTTGGTGGCCAGGGAAGCTGGTTGTTACTACCTACAACACCTGTTGCGGTAACTGCTGCAATAATTGTTATCATGCTCGATTGGTTTTTGTATTCACACTACTGTTTTTGAGTGAATTGTCAAACAAATAAAAAAGCCCCGCATGCGGGGCTTTTGTCTGTGTGATATATCACACAGAAATTTCTCCTTTGATGTGTGGATGAGGATCGTACTCTTCCAGGGTGAAATCTTCATATTTAAATGAAAAAATATCTTTAACATCAGGGTTAATGATCATTTTGGGCAGTGCACGCGGCTCTCTGGTTAGCTGTAACTGAGCTTGCTCGATATGATTGTTATAGAGATGAGTATCTCCTCCAATCCATATAAATTTACCAGGTTTTAAACCTGTAACCTGTGCTACCATCATTGTTAATAATGCATACGATGCGATATTAAATGGTACGCCTAAAAAATAATCGCAACTTCTCTGATACAGCTGGCAGCTAAGCTTTCCATCTGCAACATAAAATTGAAATAAACAATGGCACGGAGGAAGTCCCATTTGGTCTACATAGGGAACATTCCAGGCAGAAACTATTATTCTGCGAGAGTTCGGATTCTTTTTAATGGTTTCGATAATCTGACTAATCTGATCAATATGTCCACCATCAGGGGCGGGCCACGATCTCCATTGGTATCCATATACAGGTCCAAGGTCGCCATTTTCATCGGCCCATTCATTCCAAATTTTTACGCCATTATCAGTTAAGTATTTGGTGTTAGTGGAACCGCTGAGGAACCATATTAATTCATGAATAATGGATTTCAGGTGTACCTTTTTTGTAGTAACCAATGGAAATCCATCTTCAAGATTGAATTTTAGGCGAGTGCCGAACACACTAATTGTGCCCGTTCCCGTGCGGTCTCCCTTCTGGAAGCCTTCGTCCAAAATGTAACGCATTGTGTCTAAATACTGCTTCATATATTTAATTGTTTAAGAATGTGAAAATAATTCGTTTGAATGCACTTTACGGCTTCTGAGAGAAAAGTCAACAATAGAAAATCCGCCCATCATGTAGTGGGCGGATTAATTTAGAACATAGGATTTGAACCCTCCTCAATTTTTATTTTTGCAAATATTGCATAATTAGCAATATCGCTAAAAATTTCATCATACTGAGAAAGCTTTTCCTTTTCAGGGCGAGTATCTTCTGTATAGATTTGCTTAAAGCGCAATGCTTTGCACAGTGACAAATCAACGAAAGAGCTTATCCTCATATCACGCCAGGCTTCTCCGTAGTCATGATTTTTGTTGCCATACAATACGCTTAGGTCGTTAAGTGCTTCTTTGTAGCATTTTAATGGCGCGTTATTGTATTCATTCTCAAGAATCTTTCCTGTCAATTGATTTTTTATATTTATCTTTGCAAATATGCAATAGTTAAATATACCTATGAATTCATCCTGCATTGGATCTTTAACCCGCTGCTCCTTCTTTTCTTGTATAGTCCTTATCCTGCATAATTTTATGAAGATTTGGTCCATTAAGCTTGAGAGCCGCAGTATGATCCAGCTGGATCCATAGATTCTATGCTTTTCTTCGATCTCTTCTATCCCGAATAGGATAGCGTCATGATAGCTAATAGTTTTTCGTGCTTCTTCCATTGTCGGTTGGTTTTGATGCAATTATACAAATCCACCCTCCAATAGCAAGGACTCGCTTCGGCGAGTCTTTTTGTATACTATATTCATATGAACATCCGCATCAAAAAACTCTCAGACAATATACCTGACTTAGGTCACGCAAAAGCAGGGGATGCCGGCTTTGATTTGTATAGTCGAGAAAACATTGTTATCCCTCCAGGAAAGCAGAGTATTGTTCCAACTGGTATCGCTATGGAAATACCAGAAGGATATGTAGGGCTAGTATGGGACAAAAGCGGGCTAGCAATCAAGAATGGTCTGAAGACCCTTGGCGGTGTCATCGACTCAGGATACAGAGGAGAGGTAATGATTGGCATAGCCAATCTATCAGATACGGATTATGTATTTGAGATCGGACACAAGGTTGCTCAGATGATTATCCAGAAATTTGAACCCGTTACATTCGAAGATGTAGAGGAACTTTCAGAAACTGAACGGGCTCATACTGGCTTTGGAAGTTCTGGCAAGTAGCAAATATCCTTGTTTCTGTTAGAATCTTCGTATGGAACGCACTATCAAGAAACTAGTCGAAGATGCAGTTAATGAAGCTTTCGGTATCGAAGGCGTATTGTTTGCTGTTGAGCAGCCAAAGGAAATCACCCATTGTGATTATTCGACGAATGTAGCAATGGTGCTCAGCAAGCAGCTAGGGAAGAACCCCAAAGAAATTGCTGATACATTGATCCCTATTATTGATGCTCACAAGCCATCTGATATTTACCTGGTAACTATCGCTGGTGCGGGATTTATTAACTTCACCCTTTCTCCCGACTATTTCTCTCAACAGCTAAAAACAATTCTTGAACAGAAGGAACAATGGGGACGCAGTTCAATATATAAAGGAAAGAATATTCTAGTTGAACACTCAAGTCCAAACTTGTTCAAGCCATTTCATATTGGACATGTGATGAATAATGCTATTGGAGAATCCATCAAGCGTATTGCTCAAGCGTCTGGTGCAACGGTGAGTACAATGACATTTCCCTCAGACATCTCATTAGGTGTGGCAAAGGCAGTGTTCATGTTGCTTGAAACACATGGTCCTGATTTTACCCCCACAGACGTTGCTGTATTAGGTGACGCATATGTAGAGGGAACAAAGCGGTATCTTGAGGATGAAAGCATTCATGCTCGTGTAAAGGAGATTGCAGACAATCTTTATGCACAAAACGATTCTCCAGAATGGACGTTGTACCAAGCCTGCAAGAAATTCAATATTGAATACTTTGAGAACGTAACCAAAAGACTTGGTTCTCATTTTGATACCTATGTATATGAAAGCGAGGCGGGAATAGCAGGGAAGGAAATTGTTGTATCTCAGACTCCTCATGTATTTACCAAAAGCGACGGTGCAGTCGTGTATATCCCAGAAGAATCTCGCAAGGATATCAATACCGCTGTATTTATAAACAGCCAAGGCAATCCGACATACGAAGCAAAGGATATTGGCTTGCTCAGTATCAAGTTCGCACAACCACTCGATACCTCTATTTTCATAACCGACAACCAACAGGTCTCACACTTTCAAGTTGTCCTAGCTGCTGCAGAAAAGATTAACAAGGAATGGGCAGAGAAAAGCATTCATGTGCACCATGGTCGCATGAGTTTAAAAGGTCAGAAGATGTCGTCACGCTTGGGAGGAGTACCGATTGCAGAAACCCTGCTTGATACTATTGGCGAAGAGGTGAAGGAGAGGGCAGAGCAAAATGAAAAGGAAAATATTAACGCAGATACTATCGATGCAATCGCTATTGCCGCATTGAAGTTCAGCATCCTCCGTGCTGCTACCGGCAAGGACATTAACTTTGATCCAGAAACTTCGTTGTCGTTTGAAGGGGATAGTGGTCCATACCTGCAATACAGTACAGTACGCGCACACTCTGTGTTGGCAAAGGCTGGAGACATTGCATCTACAAATATGCCAGAAACATGGGAGCCAACACATCTTGAAAAAATGCTAATTCATTTTCCGGAAGTTGTTGAGCATGCAATTCAGGATTGGTCTCCGCACTTTATCGTTACGTACCTACTGGAACTATCTCAGGCATTTAACAGTTGGTATGGCAATACAAAGATTCTAGTTGAAGGAGACAGTACTTCTCCATACAAGCTTGCCCTTACCAAGGCATTTGCCCAAACCATGAAGAACGGACTATTCTTGCTTGGTATCAATGTTCCAGAAAAGATGTAGTTGACCAAAGGCGGGGAGAGGAGTACTGTAAAGAAAAATTAAACCAAATCGCTTATGTTTTCTTTACAAAAAAACTCAAACACGCTCAAGGAGCATTTTGGAGAATTTCTTACCGCAGTAAGTGCAGGTAAAAAACCAGGACAAAAAATATTGGGAAACTGCTTAGCCGAGTGCCATGCGACCAATGAAATCGCCGGAGTGAAGTTTCTCTCGTTGAGACATTATTCCACATGTCTTATCAGTCCAGTATTTATTGATGGGATTGACCATTTCCAAGCGTTGGATACAACGGTGGGACCTGAGTATGCAAAGCTGCTACAGACAACGGGAGAGCAGAAAGGCCAACTTGATTTCAATGCCCGCAAGCATTGGAACAACGACCATTTTATTTTCTTGGACAGCCTATCTCTTATGAACGATCCGAAAAAAATGCTTGATGAGGGTGTATACGTTGCCCTTTCGGTATTGAAGCAATCAGAGAATCCTATTGGTATGGTGTGTGGACCAGTTTCAACTGGCCCCGGTACGATTATGGATAATCTGTATCGCTTCAATCGTACGATGATGGAGGTGAGTAAGGAAATATACGTATTCAACCAATTGCCATTCGAAGGAGTGTTTCAGAAGGTTCATGATCTGCTTACCACGACACACAAGTATTTACTTGAAATTGAGGACGTTGATTCAGAAGAAGAAATGAAAAGGAAAAAATCCATGTTCTTCATGGAACACTTCTTTGAAAGAGTTATCAAGGAGGCTCACAAAGACTGGCGACCCTATTTCATGAAAGGATGGAAAAAGTCAGTCGGCGCGACCACCGAACATGAGTTGTTTAAATTGCTAGGTTTTAACCCAATTTACTTAGAGAACGAATTTAGCTTTTTGAACTAAAATTAAAAGCCACCACGCTATTGTGGTGGCTTTTTTATTATCCCTCAATGAGTGCTATGATGTGGCATATGACACACGAAAAAATGGAACAAAGCCTTATCATTATCAAGCCAGACGCATTGCAGCGTAGCTTAGTGGGGGAGATTATCACTCGCTTTGAACGCAAGGGCCTTGCCATTATTGGTCTAAAAATGATGCATCTGAAAGGAGCGATAGTGCAGGACCATTATTCACATATCAAGGACAAGCCATTTTTTCCTCGTATAGAACGATTTATGACATCAACTCCCGTTATTGTTATGGCAGTGCAGGGTATGGCCGCAATTGATGCGATTCGCATCATCGTTGGTCCAACAAAAAGCTTTGAAGCAGCTGCGGGAACTATTCGGGGAGACTATGCACTTTCTATGCAGTCCAATATCGTGCACGCATCTGATTCAAAGGAATCAGCAGTTGCAGAAATCGCTCGTTTCTTCAAAGAAGAAGAGATATTTGAGTATGAAAAGATCAATACTGCATTCGTTCATTCTGATGAATTGATGTAAGGGTTGTTCGACACTCTTTTTCCATGCTGTCTATCTTGCCAGCAAATCTTAAAAGACTATACTAACCGTACGGCTATCTAAAATAGTGTCTAGAACATTTTGTTTATGGATAGCTTCCGTGAATATAGCGTGCGTCAGATTTTTTACGCGGCGTACCTGTATTCCGCGCATTCCACTTGGCTTAACGCTAAGGCACTATTTCCGGATAGCCGTAATGACAAGCCGATCGCAAACAGCGATCGGCTTTTCATATTTCTTTTTTTGTTATTAGTCTCAATAGGAGATACAATAGATGCATGAATTCATCAAAAACTCTCAAGCTCACATTTGCTGGAGGCACTGGCTCTGTAACGGGGGCAAACTTTTTATTAGAAGGTGAAGGAAAAAGATTTTTGATTGACTGTGGACTTGCTCAGGGGTCACGGCAGGCAGAGGCCTCAAACCTTAAGCCTTTTATTTATGATCCTGCAAGCATCGATGTGCTTTTTATTACCCACGCACACATTGATCACATTGGCCGTATTCCCAAGCTTATTCACGATGGCTTTAAGGGTGTTATTTATTCAACTATTCCTACCAAAGAAATTACCGAATGGATGCTTGAAGACACTGCAAATATCTTGTCGCACAGCGATCATGAGGGCAGCGAGTTGTTGAAGGAGATTTATACCAAGGCAACGGTTGAGAAGGCCATGTCTATGTGGAAGACCATTGATTATCATCAGGATCTTGCTATCGATAACTTTATCTTCCGCTACCGTGATGCAGGACACGTGCTTGGTTCTGGAATGCTAGAAATTATCTACAACAACAAGAAGCTTATCTTTACCGGAGATCTTGGTAACTCACCGTCTCCATTGCTAAGAGACACAGAAGCAATTCAGAACGTTGATTATCTGATTATGGAAAGTGTATACGGAGATCGAAATCATACTGCTCGTAACGAACGACGCGTAAAACTTGAAACAACGATTGAGGATAACTACAAGCGTCATGGCACATTGGTTATTCCAACATTCTCACTAGAACGTTCTCAGGAATTGCTATTTGAAATCAATGAACTCATTGAAAATGATCGTATACCTCAGATGCCAACATTTCTTGACTCACCACTTGCAATTCATCTAACAACAGTCTATGGAAAGTATGGAAGATACTTCAATGACTTTGCACGCAAGCAGATTGGAGAAGGGGACGATATCTTTAACTTCCCAGGATTGAAACTTACATTGCTAACTGAAGAATCAAAAGAGATTCTTCATGCGACTAATCCAAAGATTGTTATAGCCGGCAGCGGTATGAGCAATGGCGGACGTATCTTGCATCATGAGGCGCATTATCTGCCTGATTCAAAAAACACCCTGCTTCTAACTGGATATCAGTCCCAAGGAACATTGGGCCGCATCATTCAGGATGGCGCTACAGAAGTGCACATTAACGGCAATGTTATTCCCGTACGAGCCAATGTTGTATTCATTGACGGGTACTCAGGACACAAGGACTCAGACCACCTCGTACAGTTCGTTGAGCAGACTGCAGACAGTCTTAAGAAGGTGTTTGTGGTAATGGGAGAGCCAAAGTCGTCACTGTACCTTACACAGCGTTTGCGGGACATGCTTGGCGTTAATGCCTTCGCCCCTGATGAAAACGATGTGGTAGAATTAGACTGCAATTAACATGGAACCTATCTCATTTAACGCGACGCTCGAAAACAATACTAAGCACAACCATCTGAAAATAAAGCTGGGTGTTTCTGGTGCAGCGGAAACAGGGCACTGCGGACTGCATGCACTTGATAAGGCCAAGGAATTGGGACGACAGATAGTAGAACAGGGAGCTATCATTATTACCGGTGCAACTACTGGCTTTCCATTATGGTCTGCCATGGGTGCCAAGGAAGCCAACGGTATCTCTATCGGACTTTCTCCTGCACAAAGTGAACGTGACCATGTTGAGACATGGCGCATGCCAATCGACTATATGGATTTGATTATCTATACCGGATTCGGTTTTCCTGGTCGTGATCTATTGTTCACTCGCTCATGCGATGCAATCTTTATCGGCTGCGGACGTATTGGTACCATTCATGAATTCACTATCGCCTTCGAAGACAACAAGCCTATTGGCGTGCTTGAAGGTCCATGGACTATGTCTGAACAGATCAAGGACATGATGCTGAAAGGGAATCGTCCTTCTGATCGCGTTATCTTCGATGAGGATCCTAAGCGACTTGTTGAGCGTATCATTGCAATGGTGGAAGCAGACAAGGCTGCACTCAAAAAGGAAGTTCCCAACTCATAGCGTACTATCATGAGCACCCTTATACAGACCGACATTCATACTGGACTGACAACAGCCGATGTATTGCTTCGGCCAAAAAATAAGATTGCACACAAGAAATCAAATACGATATTGCTGCTCGAAACAATTGCGCACCAGTTTGAATCGTTATTCTTTCTGCTGCTCATTGTTTCAGGCATACTGTCATACTTTTTGCATAACTATACGGAGGCAATTATTTTTGTCGCTATCGCCATAGTTAATACTATCCTTGGTTGCATACAAGAGTTTCGTGCAGCACACGCCGCATTGGCATTGCAGACACTGATTGCGCATACGGTGACGGTTATTCGTGACGGAGTGCAGCAGGATATAGACTATCAACTGCTGGTATCGGGAGATATTGTGTTACTAGCTCCTGGAGATGTAGCAGCGGCAGATATGTATATACGAGAGGCGAAAGAATTGTTTGCCGATCAGTCTGTGCGAACTGGAGAGAGTGCTCAGGTGGAGATGAGGGCAGGGGACACTATATACTCTGGTGTCAGCATTGCCTCTGGTATGGCTACCGTGCAGGTGACGAGTGTAGGAAAAGAAAACTCATTGGTCTCATACGGCAAAGCAGTGGAGGCAGTAAAGAAAGGGAATTCATTTGAATTATTTATCGGACGTATTAGTAAGGCACTGCTTATCGCAGTACTTGCTTGTCTGGTTATTACCGGTGTTCATGCATATCTCATGGGCAGCGCATATACGATTGGCGAGTTTATGCTCTATGCTGTTTCGATGTTGGTAGGAGTGGTACCGGAATCATTACCACTTATCATCACCGTTATCCTTATGCGAGAGGCGCTGTTTCTTGCCAAGGAGAAAGTGCTTATCAAGCGACTGCGTGCTCTGCAGGAACTTGGCTCATTAGAATATTTGTTTACTGACAAGACAGGGACGTTAACTGAAAACAATATCAGTGTTGCAGAGACTGACGAGGGAACCGAGTTTTGCGAGACCGCTACAACTGTCTGCAATGCCTGTTACGAGCGAACTCCGCTCGATAAGACATTTGATGCAGCCATTGCCGCATCGCTCAATATTCCTGTTAACCACACAATCGATGTTACCGTCGCTCCGTTTACCACCGCTCGAGGATATGCCACATATGCATTTAAGGACAAGACAATTATTCGCGGGCAATTTCATGCAGTCTATGCCGAGACTGGCCAGCCAGTACCTGCTGCATTGGAAGAAAAATATACTACTGCCGAATCCCAAGGGCTTCGTGTCATTGCGCTGGCAACACAGCAGGGAACAGGTCCATTTGTATACAATGGATTTTTTGCGTTTGAGGATCCGTTAAAGGCGGACGCAATAGAGCTATATCATGAAGCGCATTCGATTGATGTGCCGATTGTTATTATGACTGGCGACTCTCCAATTGTGGGAAGGTATATTGCACAGAAATTAAACCCGGCTCTGTCTGCTGACAATGTCATGTCGCTTGATGAGGAGAATGTCGAAAATGTTTCGGTTGGTCGCTTGCAGCAGATGCGCGTGTATAGTCGCTGTCATCCTGAACACAAACTTTCTATTATTGAACGATATCGATCATTCGGTACTGTTGGATTTATTGGCGACGGAATCAATGATGCATTGGCATTGAAGGCAGCGGACATTGGTATTGTGGTAAACAATGCGTCTGACGTAGCGCGTCAGTCGGCTGATATGCTGCTGTTTGAAAAGAGTCTTGAACCGATCATTACCGCTATTCGCATGAGTCGTCGCATGTATACCCATATCATGACGTACTTGCTGTGTACGTTGGTGGGGAACATCGGTACATTGTTTTCATTAACGGTTGTTTCAATGTTTACGCACAATCTTCCTATGCTGCCGATTCAGATTCTGTTGAACAATCTTTTAACCGATGCACCATTGCTTCTGCTAACCGGAGATACGCTTGAAGAAGATGTGGAACGCAAGCGTCCGCAGTTCAGTCCTCGCAAAGTATTTAGTGCAATCATTATTTTCGCCGCACTCAGTTCATTATTCGACTTTGCATATTTTATTATCTTTCGTCATGTTCCGTTGCCGCTGTATCGAACCGGATGGTTCGTGTTCTCTGTCTTTGCAGAATTACTATTGGTATTCTCATTGCGTTCCGAGAAATCAATTCGACTGTCTCCAAAGATATACAAACCATTGCTCTACGTTATTGCACTCTGCGCTACGGTTACCATAGCAATGCCATATGTTTCATTCCTTCAGGTTGCCTTCTCATTAGTGCCGATTCCGTTGTGGATGGTTGGTACGATGGCAGCCATCTTGCTGCTATATGTTGGGGCAAACGAACTGACTAAGAAAGTACGAGGAGGCATTGTTCGCTAATATTGCAGGTCTATACGGGTATGATATAGTACGTATAGCAGCGATGAAGAGGCTATCACCTCGGAGCTCTGGGAAGAATCAAGTAGACCCCAGCGGGCAGCCCGTTACAGCATTAATGAAGCACAAACTAAGGTGGTACCGCGAGAGATTCGCCCTTAGACTACGATATAACTATCGTAGTCCGAGGGCGAATTTTTTATTATCAACTCAACACAAAACAGTATGGAAGACCAAAACAAAAGTACACGAGCGTTAACTGAGGAGCGAATTCTCAAGCTTTGGAAAGACCAGGGGATTTTTGAAAAGACCTTGCAGAAGGAGTCTCCAAAAGGGGAATACATTTTCTATGAAGGGCCGCCAACTGCTAACGCTGCGCCTGCACTGCACCACCTTGAATCTCGTGTGTTTAAGGATGCACTTCCTCGATACAAGACTATGCAGGGCTTCCACGTGCCTCGTAGGGCCGGATGGGATACTCACGGTCTGCCAGTTGAGTTGCAGATTGAAAAGAAACTCGGTTTGACTTCAAAGAAAGATATTGAGAGCTACGGTGTTGCTGCATTTAACAAGGAGTGCAAGGACAGTGTATTTACCTTTATCGGTGCATGGGAAAATTTCACCGAACGCATTGGATACTGGGTTGATAAGAAGAGTGCATACTATACGTTTGATACGAACTATATAGAATCGCTGTGGCATATTTTTAGTACCGTTAACAACAAGGGATTGGTGTACAAGGACTTCAAGGTGGTGCCATGGTGTCCACGTTGCGGTACTGGACTGTCTAGTCACGAGTTGGCACAGCCAGGTGCATATATTGATGTGAAGGAACTGTCAGTGACTGCTAAGTTTAAGGTTGTTGGACAGGACAATACCTTTATCATTGCATGGACAACCACTCCCTGGACGCTTCCTGGAAATGTTGGGCTTGCTGTTGGTGAAGATATTGATTATGTTGCCGCACAAAAAGACGGAGAGACACTTATTCTTGCAAAGGAGCGAATGGAAATTCTGGGAGAGGGCTATGAGATCGTTAATGAAATGAAAGGCAAGGAATTGCTCGGTCTTTCATATGAACCGCTCTATCCATACCTCGCAACATTGATAGCTGGACCTGAAAAAGAAAAGATGCCAGCTGCATACAAGGTGTATGGTGCAGACTTTGTAACAACAACAGATGGTACTGGAGTTGTTCATACTGCAGTTATGTACGGTGCAGATGACTTTGATCTTGGTACCAAGGTTGGCTTGCCAAAGTTCCATACTGTTGATGACTCAGGGCACTTTATTGTCGGAACTGATTTCCTTGAAGGACGATTTGTTAAGGACGAAGCTGTGGCTATCGATATCATTAAGGATCTTGCGCATCGTGGATTGCTATTCAAAAAGGAAAAGTATGATCACTCATACCCACACTGCTGGCGCTGCAAGACACCGTTGCTGTATTACGCACGTGACTCATGGTATATCGGCATGTCTAAGCTTCGCGACGAGTTGGTGCATGAAAACCAATCAATCAACTGGGAGCCAAGCCATATCAAGAATGGCCGCTTTGGCGAATGGCTAAAGGATGTAAAGGACTGGGCAATTTCCCGCGAGCGATACTGGGGAACACCGTTGCCAATCTGGCAGGCGCCTGATGGTGAGCGATTGTTTGTCGATTCGATTGCAACACTTCGCGAACACATCAAGAAGTCCGGCAATACCTATCACGTTATGCGTCATGGGCAGACTGAGCATAACGTTAAGGGATTGTGGGATGCAGGTATTGATACCAGCGACCGCCTTACCGCACAAGGAGAACAGCAGGTGAAGGATTCAGCTGAAACACTGAAGGACAAGGCTATCGATATTGTTATCACCTCTCCCTTTGCGCGCACGCTCGAAACCGCAGCGCTAACCGCTGCACAGATTGGCGTGACTGAAGAAAGCATTGTGCTGGATGAACGATTGAGCGAATGGAAGGTTGGGCCTGAATATGACGGCAAGCCGTTAAATAACTTCTTTGAAATTCGCAATGCTCAGGAAGATCGCTATGGCTTTAAGGCTGAAGGAGGAGAGTCATACCTCGACATCATTAAGCGAGCAGGAGAATTCATTTATGAAATCGAACAGAAGTATGAAGGCAAGAATATCCTTATCGTCTCTCATGGTGCCGTTACCCGTGCACTCGAACTTATCTCAAACGGTATCTCAATCAAGAACATGTTTGAGCATACTCGTACCTACAGGAACTTTGATAACGCAGAAGTTCGCACAATCAACTTCACACCATTGCCGCACAACGAAACATATGAAGTTGATCTGCACCGACCGTTTATCGATGACGTTGTATTGGTGAAGGAGGGGCAAGAGCACCGTCGCGTGAAGGAAGTTATGGACGTATGGTTTGACTCAGGGTCAATGCCGTTTGCACAGGATCATTTTCCTTTTGAAAACCAAAAGGAATTGCCGTATCCGGCTGACTTTATTTCTGAAGCAATCGACCAGACTCGTGGATGGTTCTACACCTTGCATGCAGTTGGTACATTAATGGGTCGTGGCAAGGCGTATAAGAACGTTATCTGTCTCGGTCATATCTTGGATAATGAAGGGAAGAAAATGTCCAAGTCTATTGGCAATATTGTTGATCCGTGGATTGAAATAAATCGCTTTGGTGTCGATACGTTGCGCCTATGGATGTATTCAGTCAATCAGCCAGGAGAATCAAAGAACTATGACCAGAAGACTGTTGTTGAACTTGAGCGTCAGGTCTTTGGATTGCTGTATAACATTCTTTCATTCTATGAACTGTATCGAGATACAAGCGTTGAAGGAAAGGAGGGAGCTTCTGAGAATGTCTTGGATCAGTGGATTATGGCACGACTCAATCTTCTAGTTGTTACCTGTACCGACAGCCTAGATAACTACAAGCTCATGGAACCGGTGCGTGCAATCAAGGACTTCATCGGAGACCTTTCCACTTGGTATCTTCGCCGATCTCGCGATCGGCTTAAGGATGGAGACGTTGGAGCAAAGCAGACACTGCATACAGTCTTAAAGACTGTTGCTCAGTTGCTTGCGCCATTTGCGCCATTTGCAGCAGAAGACATCTGGTTGCAGTTGAAGGGAGATACTGATGTTGAATCAGTGCATCTTTCAGCATGGCCAACATCTGCTGTCACTCAGCTTGATGAGATTGCCCTCATGGAAACAATGATTCAGGTACGAGCTATCTGTACGTTGGGAAATGCGCTTCGCAAGAAGCTGGCTATTCCAGTGCGTCAGCCACTGCAGTCAATTACTGTACGAGGTGACGGATTGTCTGCTGCGCATTGCGAATTGATTATGGATGAGTTGAACGTGAAGAGTGTGTTATTCGATGCTGTACTAGAAGAAGAAGCAATGCTTGATACAACTATTACTCCTGAACTAAAAGCGGAAGGAGTATATCGAGAACTTATTCGTGCCGTACAGGATCTTCGCAAGAAGCAGGGACTTACACCTAGTGATGTGATTAGTGTAACAATCAGTCCAAGTGCAGAAGCAGTACTGTCAGCATTTATCGATGACTTTAAAAAGACTGTATTGGCTGAATCAGTATCGTATGCAAACAATGAAGGAGAAGTGGTTGAGATTGATGGAGTAACAATGAATGTTTCCTTGCAATAGGGACGTATACTATCTATATGCCAATACAACAACAGTTAGACGCAACAGCAGTACAGCAGCGACAGGAAATGGAGGCATTGCTTAATAACGCTAAACAAATACCCAAGATGAAAATAAAAAAGATTGGACACTGCTGTTTGGTAATTGAAACAAAAGGGGTTCGCATTATGACTGACCCCGGTATGTTTACTACTGACCAAAACAAAGAAAAGAATATTGATATTGTTGCCATTACCCATGAGCATGGAGATCACTTTCACGTTGATTCATTGAAAGCAGTTATTGCAAATAATCCTGGGGTGAAGGTTGTTACCAATACTGCCGTAGGGAAGCTCTTGGATGCAGAAGGTATTGCATATGAACTTCTTGAAGATGGCGGATCTATCAGCCTCAACAATATTTCATTTGAGGGACACGGAGAACACCATGCGGTGATATACAAGGAACTAGGTCAGGTACAAAATACAGGATTCTTTATTGATAACACACTGTTTTATCCTGGGGATGCATTTACTAACCCCAACAAGCCTGTTGATATTCTTGCACTTCCTGTAGCCGGTCCATGGATGAAAATTTCTGAAGCGATTGACTATGCGCTTGCAGTTAAGCCTCGTCGTGCATTTCCAGTGCATGATGCAATCTATGCCAACCCTGCGCTTGGCCAGATGCATGTATCAAAAGTATTGCCAGAAGAAGGAATTGAATTTATTCCTCTGAACGCTGGAGAAGAAAAAGAATTTTAATATTCCATGCACGCTATCCATCATACCGAAGCTATTGTTGTTCGCAGTGAGCCTTCGGGTGAGGCTAACAAGCGCGTCTGGTTATTCACCAAGGAATTTGGCCTGATCATTGCCATGATGCAGGGAGTGCGCAAATCAACTGCAAAGCTGCAGGGACATGTCGCTGATTACAGTATTATTAAAGCTGATCTTATCAGGGGCAAAAGCGTATGGCGTCTGATTAGTGCAGCTGTTGCTGTCGCTCCGTTACAGGGCCATGAACGGGAGCCTTTGGCTCGCGTATATGTTCGCAGCGTTGTGTTCCTAGAGCGATTTCTTGTTGGAGAAGGAGTACATGAAGAGTTGTTTGATCATATTGTTGCCCTGGGAAACATGATTAAGGGAGACTATGACGCCCGTATGCTTGATGCATTATCGTTATGGAAAGTGCTGGTACTATTGGGATATGTTGCCGTTGAAGAAGGGGAAGAACAATTCTTTGAACTGCCTCTTGATCAAGCAGTGTTGCTTGTTGATAGTTCAACCGTTAAAGCGCTGATTAAGCGTGCAACGGATGCAATAGTTTCCAGTCATCTTTGATATACTATAACCATGCCAGAAGAGATAGATCATATTGCAGAATTAGAGAAACGGCTCTACGCTCGTGATCCAGAAAATGTTCCCCAAAGAAAGTTCGGCATTCTGCGCCCAGAGCGACAGAATGTTGTTTCAACGTGGGGACAGCAAACTGTTCCTCAGGAAAAGATTGTTCGCAAGAGTCGCATTTCTGGATATCGCAGATTTTTTATCTTCTCACTCATTTTCTTTTTGATCGCACTAGGATTAGCGGCCTATAGTATCTATAAAGGATCACTGACCCTTTCCAGCAAGAACGTAGCCGTGTCTATTTTAGGAAATACATTCGTTGCAGCAGGGGACACGCTGCCCCTACAGGTTGAAATTGCTAACAGCAATTCTGCCGCATTGCTTGAAACCAAGCTCTCCATTGATTATCAGAAGGGAGTTAATGATGGGAGTGGCAATGACACTGCGCATATTGAGCAGCAAGTTGGTACCGTTGAACCAGGGCAGAGCAAGAGTCAGGCGTTTTCCGTTGTATTGTATGGACAGCAGGGAACATCGCAAACTATTACCGCCACACTTTCATATAAGCTCAAGAACTCAACAGCAACCTTTCAAAAACAAACTACGTTCCCTGTATTGATCAGTTCTAGCCCGTTAGTGTTAACTGTTGATGGACCTGTTCAGATTGCCGCTAATCAGCAATTCGAACTTGTTATTCATAACAAGTTTACTAGCAGTACTGGATTGAAGAATGTCATCACTCGCGTTGAATACCCAAATGGCTTTGTCTTTTCTTCCGCATTGCCTGCGCCAAAGGGCGGGAACAATGTTTGGTCATTGGGTGACCTAGAGAATGGTGCAGACAGTACCATTGTTATTAAGGGCAAGTTGATAGGAGGGGAAAACGAACAGAAGTCATTCCGTATCTATGTCGGTACACCCGCCGTTGCAACTGATACTGCCATCTCAACTATTTATAACTCCGCACTGCATACCATCACACTTGCGAACCCTTTCATTGCAGCTCAGCTGAACATTAACGATCAGAAAACAGATACCATTGCAGTTCCTATCGGTGACCCTATTGCCGGTATTGTGTCATGGACCAACAGTTCGGCAGACACTATTACTGACCCACTGTTCACACTCTCGCTTGATGGTACAGGTATTGACCCTTCAACCATTGCTGCAACCAATGGGTACTATAATGCTTCAGAAAATACTATCACTTGGGACTCAAATTCTAACTCAGCACTTGCAAGTATTGCTCCCGGTCAGAGTGGTCAGTTAGCGTTTGCATTGTCTGCCAAGAGTGGCAGTGCCTCTGATATTGGTTTGCACCTGTCCGTTGAAGGAACATTTCCAAGCAATAACTATCAAAAACAGACTATTACCAACATAGACAGCAAGATTGTGCGCTTCAGCGGACATCTGCAGTTTGCATCACAGGCATTTTATTCCGTTGGTCCATTTAAGAATACCGGACCATTCCCTTCAAAAGCAGACCAGACTACCACCTACACTGTTACCTGGACTGCTCGTCCCTCTGAGAATCCCGTGACTAACGTAACTGCCAGTGCAATATTGCCCGCAGGGGTGACATGGGTAGGGGCAATTGCACCGACAGGTTCTGCAATTTCATACAATACAGAGACTCGTGCCATTACTTGGAACGCAGGAGTATTGCCACAGGCTTCCAGTGCCTCTCAAATTAAGACAGTATCATTCCAAATTAGTGTTCGTCCAACTAAGGCGCAGGTTGGTCAGCCGTTGCAACTGCTTGGAGAAACGACTGTTGTTGGTACTGATGGGGCAGTAAATGTACCACTGACGATTACTCGACC
>JAQBRC010000040.1 GCA_028286705.1 Candidatus Nomurabacteria bacterium | reverse complement strand
CGCCGTCAGTATAGATAATCAGTTCTTTTTTGCTCATAAACCTATTATAGCAAATCTGTTTTAAAGTTTTTTAAAAGTTTGCACAATCTCCCTTGTACGACACTATTGTGCAAGAGCCAATAAATTAAGGATTTTTTGATGAAACTGGCTCTACCTGAACCATTTCAAACGACTGAAAAGTATTCACCTTTGTTAATTTACCTATGCTGGTACCAGCCATATTGTAACATGATTGGCATAGAGCAAACATGAAAAATGTGTCAGTTTTCTTTTGAAATAAGATATTAAATAATTCCTCTAACTGATACCTCTCCTTTGTATAAAGTTTGCCGATATATGACTGCTTGGTCAGTGATTCCAATCCAAAATCCTTACAAATAGAAATTGCCTTTTTAGTATGACGCCAATTTCTTGTTTCCCACGATATGAATATTGTAACAGGATTATTATTCATTATGATATAGATGACTTAGAGATACTAAATGACTCATGAGTCATTTCTCGTCCCATAAAATACCTAGCCAACGTACGAATCTGCTGTTCCATGGCTTGCTTGAGCGTATACTGCTTGCCCTTCCATAATACTTTACTGCCCAAACGTTCCATGACCCCTTTAACAATCAGAGCCTTCCCCTTTGCAGAAAGTTGATACTGCCCTTTTCCTACTGTGTCAAAAAGGTCCCTTTTTCCCATCTTTTTCTCAATGAACAACGGCATAACTGCCATATCAACAACCGCTACGCGAAACTCTTCTACCAGATCAAGTACCAATGAAGGCTTGCCGTAGCGATCACTATGATACACCCCAAGGTATGGATCGAGACCGACATATAAACAGAGCCGTTCTATTTCATTATAAAGTATGCCATATCCATAGTTGAGAGCACTGTTAAACTTATCCCTTCCCTGGGGCTTCCTCCCTGAAAAGCGAAAGAGTTTTTTCATACAGCTAAAGTAGCGCTCGGCAATATACCCTTCCATTCCCAGCAACTGCTGCATACCTTCTTTTGTTAAAGGAACACTGCCCAAAGATGCCAACGTGGAAGTCATCTGCTTCAATTCAATCGAAAAGTCCTTGTTAAATAAAAACGCCAGCTTTTCAATAAAGTAAAGCTGGTTGCTACATTTCCCTTTCATAAATGTCTTTGCGAGTTCAAATCCTTTTTCTGACTGAGAAATTTCAAGCTGCCCACGACGGAGCGTTACGATTCCCTTTGGACTACTTGAAAAGATTCTGCCAATAGGCTTACCAAATGCGCCCATGTACACAATATCAACATCGTTATCAAGCGCAAGCTGGACAGCATTGGTTGTAAGAGAAGCTGGTCTCATAATAACGATCTTTTCAAGACGACTAACTGGGTATTCTTTTTTTTCTTTTATTTGCGGAAATGACAGGACAATTCTCTTGCCCGTACTTCCTATTTTCGTTCCATAAGTATCAATAAGTAAATCCATATCGATAAAATTTTATACTTATAATCGAACGATATTATAATACCATAATATTAATTAAAAGTCAATATTATGTATATCTTTTATCCGTATTCTCACTCCCCCTCTCCAGCCAGCCTCCAAGGTGCCGAGAATAGAAACAACGTTTCCGGTTGAGATTTTTTTACATACAGCATCGTCTACAAAAAAGGTAAACGCAGTTGCGATACCAGTTGAATCAGAAACGATACACTCAATATGTTCCTTAGCCTTTCCAAATTTTTTCGTGCTTTGCACAGTGACATTCTCGAACAGAAATACTGGCTCTGCATTGCCCACACCAAACGGAGCAAATGACCTGATAGCTTGCAGGTGTCGAACAGCCGCAACAGAAAGCGGCAATGCAATAGGCTTGTTAACAACGATCTCTTCTGGGGCAACAGTTTCTATACCGTTAAGCACATCGTTAAGCAATTGTTCTAGACCATGAATCTGGTCTTTGGTTGCAGCGAATCCTCCTGCTGCACTGTGTCCTCCTCCATGTATCAATGCACCTTCTGGAAGTCCCTGCATCAGTGTAGCGGCATTGTGTGTTGATAGCATGCGGCATGAGCCCTTGAGCGTTCCATCACCTCCTTCGCCCCACACAAAGAAACTCTTGCCGTACGTATCGGCAAGTTTTCCCGCAACAAGACCGAGCACTGCGGGTCTCCAAGAAAGGTCTCCAATAACAACAATTTCTGGCAACTCTCTGCTATTTAATCTGCTATGTGCATCCTTCACAATTCTCGCCACCATAGTCTTTCGCTCATCGTTAATTGCAGTTAGCTCCTTCACTAGTTCCATTGCACGAGTACGGTCATCAGTTGATAGCAGCTCAAATGCCAGCAATGGCGACGCCATGCGTGAAGCGGCATTAAGACGAGGAGCGACAGTGAAAGTTAAGTCGCTTTCCGTTAGATATGCAGTATTGATACTGTTGGCAGCAAATAATACCTGCAAGCCAACCCTTCTCGTCTTCTTCATCACCATCATCCCGAAATAAGCCAACACTCTGTTTTCATTAACCAGCGGCACCATGTCAGACAGCGTTGCAAAGCCAACGAGATCAAGCAGCCACTTTTCCCAGCCTTCAGGAATGTTGTATTCCTTCCCATACTTCTCAACAAATGCTCGCACTAGCATAAATGCAACTGCTGCTCCGCATAATCCTTTTTCCGGATAGTCTCCAACAAGCGGATGTACAACTGCATACGCTGCAGGCAACATATCCAAAGGAGTATGATGGTCGGTTAAGATAACATCGATGCCACGAGATTGGGCGTCAGCGATTTCAGCGAGTGCTGTAATGCCCACATCAACGGTGATCATGAGGGTAACGCCAAGTTTCTCAAGCTCATCAATACCGAAACTGTTCACCCCGTACCCCTGCATGTGTCGATCAGGAATATACACATGAACATGGTCCATGATTCCCAATACCTTAAAGAAATCAACCAATACAACTGCCCCAGGAATACCATCGCAGTCATAATCGGCATAAATGCCGATGTGTTCCTTATTCTGTATTGCATTAACTATTCTCGATACTGCTTTTTCCATATCGCGAAACAAATACGGATCGCCAAGTTTGTACATTGGCTCAAGAAAGGTACGTTGTGCCTCTTCAGAAAGATTGAGTCGTTCCAAGAGCATCTGTTTGAGTTCTGCCGGAGTTGGCATGAAGGGTTGCATAGAGGCGATTGTACCATATACTGACTGTATGAATGACACTATTTTCGGAAAGATTATACGAAAGGAAATACCTGCGACTATTGTGTATGAAGATGAGCAGTTTCTAGCATTTATGGATATCAATCCTGTTGCAAAAGGACATATGCTACTGATTCCCAAAGAGCAATACGCATGGATACATGAGGTTCCTGATTCGGTAATAAGTGCAATATTTATTAAATCAAAAGAGCTTATGATTGCACTAAAAAAATCGCTTGATTGCGATTTTGTAGAGCTCCGTGTTGTGGGCGAAGAGGTTCCTCATGCTCATATCCACCTTGTCCCCCGCACATTAGCAGACGGCATTCATGGGCCCCATGTGTCATATGCTAACGCAGAGGAAATGAACGAGATAGCGCAAAAGATTATTCTTGCCCAACAGGAACAATAGGCGGAGTAGCTTCAGTCCCCTGATCTACAGGAACTGCTGTACTCTCATCAACTACGGGTGTTTCGGTATCATCCACAGGAGGTACTGGAGGGTTTAAAACAGTTGCACCGCCAGAATTATTGCTATTCTGCACCATCTGCATGAACTGCTGTTGTGTCACACACGTTGTACCAACACAGAGTTGGTCTGTGGTGATCTTCTTGGTAAAGATATTGGTAATGCCGTTAGAAGCATTTCCTAACCATGCAACAAGCGCATTTCTCCATGTATTGTCTCTATCGAGGTTTGAGATATCAATAACGTTCATATTCATTTCCTTGATTGCTTGAATGGTGTAGGGAATAAGACCAGTGTAGTTAAGTGACAACAGACCACTTGAAGGATCAGCATATACCAAGTCAGGAAATAGCTGCTTAATGTCTTGGGCAATGAAACCGGGGTGCTTTGTCGCACTGTCTGATTCTGCGCTCCAGTTGTACGACACCGGGGAAAGGGCGAGGATTTTGCCTAGCACGGACCGATTGCTTGCGCTGACATTAGTATTAAAATTCCACGCTGAGCCGTCGGCAAGGAGCGCGACGTTCTTCTTGAGGTTCATGTCTGAAGAACATACCACTGAACCCGCTGTCGGGTTCACGTCACACGTACCAGAAGTATTCTGGAAACGAGCAACGATACCTGTCGCGTCAGAACTTTTTCCAACCTGCAATAGGTATGTCGGCTTATAGGATGCAGGATCGAGACCTATGCCCGTCTTGCCGTTCTTGAGGACTATGATGGCATCTGCAAGACTTCCGATACCAGCACCATTACCAATCTCAAAGAGAGGGTCGGTGCCGATCCAGCTTAAAGCATCAGTGCCACCGTCAACGTTAAAGCGTCCAAGAGAGAATGATTCGAGAGAAGAGGAAGTGGTAGCTAACCCAAAGGCGGTGGAAATAGCGCCCGATGCAATAGTGCCGCTACCAAAAGAGGCGGAGTAACCACCCGAAGCTGTTGTTGCCAAGCCAAAGGCGGCGGAAACATCTCCAGAAGCAGTGGTGCCAGAATCACCAGCAGCAAAAGAACGACGTCCCGAGGCAATGGTACCGCCCCCAAAGGCCGCAGCCCCCTCATTCGAAGCTATGTTACCACCCCCGAATACAACTGAATTATAACCGGATGCAGTATTAAATTCTCCAAACACGACAGAACCTTCTCCTGAAGCAACATTGTTATACCCAAACGCCGTGGAATACACTCCGACGTTCGCACTGTCCCACTGGTTGGAATCTACAGTTCCCGCACGGAATGCTCCAGCAGAAGGTATCCACATCAAGCGTGCTCCGGCTCCGAGGTTAGGGACGGTCATGCCTGCACCATCCGTGCCAGCTGCAATGATTGCTCCATCACCCTCGAGATCAATTGCCGCGCGAGGGTCAGTTGTCCCGATGCCGATATTGCCGCCAAAAATAGTTTTGCCGTTTTTAAGGATAAGGAGAGCATCGGAACGAGCGACGTTGCTAGTACCATTTCCAACTTCAAACAGCGGATCAGTGCCGACCTGTATACCGGGATTGCCTCCACCTACGTTGAAGAAACCAAAGGCCGTGGAATAAGCAGAGGCGGCATTAGTGAAATATCCAAAGGAGGTGGAAAAAGCTCCAGAAGCAGTCGTGCCAGCACCAAAGGCGGTAGCAAAGGGAAAAGAGGCAGTAGAACTAGCACCAAAGGCAGTGGCGAAGGCAGCGGAAGCGGTAGTGGAATTTCCAAAGGCAGAGGAAAAAATTCCAGAAGCGGTATTTCCCACACCGAATGAGGTAGATGATTCACCCGAGGCAATATTGTTTTTCCCGAATGCAACCGAGGCATATCCAACGTTGGCACTATCCCATTGTGTTCCTGATACGAAGCCTGCACGAATGGCAGCAAGAGAGGGGTTCCATGCCATGCGAGTTCCAGTACCCAAGTCTGGCAATGACCCAGTACCGGAAGCTAAGAATGTCCCTCCACCTTCGACATCAAATGCTGCCTGAGGCGTATTAGTTCCAATACCGAACTTACCACCAGTAAAGTACGCATCATTGCCATTTTCTTGCACGACTGAAGCTGAAGAGGACACACTACAATCCGTACTGCCAGGAATACATTGCGGATCCAGTGTCTCGCCTGGAATATACAACGGTGCCGCTTTTGAAACTGTAAAAGAAAACGCTATCAAA
>JAQBRC010000014.1 GCA_028286705.1 Candidatus Nomurabacteria bacterium | reverse complement strand
TTACTCATACCGTTAGCGCTAGTCATCTTTATTCGATCATGGTGGACTTCGCTTATTGTAGTGCTAGCAGGATTGTTCCTCGTCGTGGGACTCTTTACGAGTGGGTCGTCCTCTCGACTGCTTGATTGGACAAATGGTGGAGGGTCTCTTGGTTTGTGGATACAGATGATAGGTGTAGCTATTGCTACCGTTGCTGGAATTAGGGCGCTTGGTAAAAAAAGTAATTAATATAGTACATGTAAAAACCCCATCTAGCAGATGGGGTTTTTACTATAACGTATGTACACTAAAATACTCCGTCCTGATTTTGATTTTGCTCCGGAATAGCTTGAGCGCAATCCCACATTTCTATAATTTTTCCGTGTTGGAATTTAAATAAGTGCACGGCAATAATACCTGGAGTATATGCTCTCAATACTATATGAGAATGTATTGCCACCATGTCATTGTCACCAACAACGTTTTTCACAACAAACTGCTTATTGGGGAATTGCCCCTCGTTATCTTTCATCGCAATCTTCAATGATTCAAATCCTGCCGTGGAATAAGCGTTATGATGCTTGCCATTCGGATCAACATATTTTTCATATGCTTCGTCAATTTTTCCTTGTACGACTAGAGTTTGGAATTCAATAGCCGTTTTTTTATTCTGGTCTTCCATGGTGTTAATGATATCATGGACCTAGTTTGTTCCGAACGCTGGATACTATTCGGGATGCTATAACACAGAGAATTTGGTAAAATAATCTTATGATTAAAATCTCTAGTGGGGTAGTGCACAAACTCCCTCTCGATATACGAAAAAGCCTTATTGCTGTCCCAAAGATATTGGCGTTATGGGAAGATATTACACCGCTAGCCCGTAACGAATGGATTTGCTGGGTGGAGTCTGCAAAGAAAGATGAAACCAGAAATCATCGCATTGAGGTAATGCGCTCAAAGATGTCGCAGGGAATGCGCCGTCCTTGCTGCTGGGCGGGATGTCCGCATCGATAGGCAGTAGAAAACACCCGGACATGTCCGGGTGTTTTCTACTGCGTTAACTCTGCATATCGGCTGACGGTCCGTAGATCGCCGGAACGATTGCTCCCATTGCTCGAAGGTAGGTGGTCAGCTGTCCGCGATGATGTATTGCATCAAAGAGAAAGATCCATGCCAGATGGTATTTCGTTTCATTAAGCTCCTCGCCAAAGCCAGCAGCTCCAGTTTCCCATTCTTCATCGGAAATTGCTTCAATGTCTTTTTTAAGTTCGGTAATTCCCGTATCGAAGTTTGTTAGCATTTCTTCCTTGGTCTGATTGCTTAATTCATGAGGATTGAAATCAGGTCTGCCTGTTTTTACAAACCCTGAGATTGCCTTCCATTGCAGTGCCAACTGTCCTGCAAGGTTTCCTGCCTCTCGAGATTTGTCATGCACCTTGTGTCCATGGCTTTCTTCTGCCAAGGCTTCTATGGCCTTTCTAAATTTTGGAGCTTCTTCATTCAATGTTTCCAGGAAAAATTCTTTGTTTGTCATAGGGGTATTGTATCAAAGTATTGGGTTTGTTTCGAATCAAAAAGCACCCATATCTTTATGGGTGCTTTTTCAAGAAGATCTCAGCTGTCTAAAGGGGAATTAATAATAGTATTCCAACAACAATAGCCGCAATAGCGCAAATCTGCCCCGAGTATTTGAAGGGGTAGAAGTGACTAATGCCAAATACAAGGAAGAATACCACTTCAGCGAGGGTGAGAAGAGACATGCTATTGAGAAGATGTTCCTGTAGGAACTGTTACGTTAATATTTGCAGCAGGGGTGGCTGCCGTATGGTGCCATCCATATCGATAGATCAGAAAGCCTCCAACGAGAATCAGTATAATAATAACAACGATTCCAAATCCTGATCCACTATCATTATTCCCCGGGGTGTTTATTACAGTCGTCATAAGAATTAAAAAATTATTGAATAATACAGATACGTTAATATCCTCTATAAAGTATGCGCTCATGAAATGAGAAGTCAATTGTTGTTAGGTGCGGTTTATTTTAATTTCAGATGTAAGTAAAATTAAATACCCAACCTCTATTTTTTTGTGATGTTGGAGCTTTTTCAAACGCAGCAAAAAACCACCTTAGAAAGAAGGTGGTTTTTTTATTTGCTCCCCCGGTAGGATTCGAACCTACGACCCATCGATTAACAGTCGATTGCTCTACCGCTGAGCTACAGGGGAATGGTATGAGTGCGGGAAAACTATATCATTTTCGATACAGCAATTCAAGGGGGTCTAAATACGGAAGTCACCCCTCGTGACAACCCCTCCTGGGGTGTTGGTATCATGGTTCCAGAAGTCAAAATGGAACCAGCCATAGCCTTCGATAGGGGTGGCTGCTGCAGCGGCATAGCCGGTGCTGTCATAGCCAGTAACCCAGGAATCAGGGGAAATGGCAGTAGGGGCAATCCATTCTCCCTGACGGATATGCGGAATTGCTACCCAAACGAATAAAAGTATGAATACTATTGCCAAAATCCTGCCCATAAGGCTATACTACACTGCTTTTTACTATATTAAACGCTTAAAACATTTATGACACAAATCACACGAAAAACAAAGATTGTGGCCACTATAGGTCCAGGATCTGAATCAAAAGAGAACTTCACCAAGCTCCTTCATGTAGGTGTAGACATCGCTCGTACTAACATGAGTCACGATGATCAGACTATCCATGAGGCTCGCATCAAGAACATCAGAGAAGGAGCTGCAGAAGCAGGTATGCCTATCGAAATCCTTTTGGACCTATCAGGTCCAAAGATCCGTATCGGAGACTTTGAGGACGTATCAGTAGAACTTATACCAGGGGCAGAATTTATTCTTAGCGGTACCAAGGTTGTCGGCAACGTTCGCAAAGTGTACTTTAACTATCCAAATATCGAACAGGATATCAAGGTAGGGCAGATCCTCATGATTGACGACGGACGTCGTAAGCTTCGTGTGGAAAAGGTTGAAGGTACTGACATCTACACCACTGTGCTTGTGGGCGGTGTGATTAAGAGCCGCCGTGGGGTAAACATTCCAAATGCGTACCTTTCTATCTCTGCTATCACAGAAAAGGATCGCAGCGATCTTGAGTTCGCAATAAAGATGGGCGTTGACTACATTGCTCTCTCTTTTGTTCGTACAGCAAAGGATATCCAGGAACTTCGTGATCTTATCACTGCACACGGTGGCTCTCAGCCAATCGTTGCTAAAATCGAGACTCCTGAAGCAGTTGAGAAGATTGATGAAATCATCGCTGCGACTGACATCGTTATGGTTGCTCGTGGAGACCTTGCCGTTGAAATCGGACATGCAAAAGTTCCTGCAGTACAGAAGATGCTAATTGAAAAGTGTAATGCAGCTGGCAAGCCGGTTATCGTTGCAACACAGATGCTTGAATCAATGATCAAGGCTCCAGTGCCAACACGCGCTGAAGTTGCTGACATTGCAGGCGCTGTATACTCTGGTGCTGATGCAGTAATGCTTTCAGAAGAAAGTTCTCTTGGAGAATTTGCTGTTGAAGCAGTATCAATGATGGCTGAAGTTATCGTGGAGACAGAAAAGGATATGGGCTCAAAGCTTGGAACTCCTGTTGTGTGGAAGAAATAGTCTTCTAATACTATTAACAAAAAAGCCCCCTTAGGGGGCTTTTTTGTTGCACATTACCTATGGAAGAAAAAATCCTATAAAGGAGTATAATAGAGCATATGAGCATAAGTATAAAAAGTACCCTTATAGAACTGACCCCCGCACTGGCTGACTACACTGAGAAGCGACTTAGTACAATTACAAAATATACTGAAGGAGAATGCATGATTGCCGTTGAAATCGGCAAGACCACCATGCACCACAAGAACGGCGAAGTGTTTCGTGCTGAAGTGAATGTCACCACACCACTAGGCAAGCAATACCGAGCAGTATCTGAAAAGACTGACCTCTATGAAGCTATTGATGACGTACGTACTGAAATTGTTCGAGAAATCAAAGGAGCAAAGAGCAGAACACAAACATTGTTTCGTCGTGGAGCATCAAAGCTTAAGGGATTAATTAAGGGAGTGTAACAGATCAGTATATGACTGACGTTTGCCATTCTCTGGAATGACTTCCTCTATAACGAAAGCCTCATCCTCGTATGAGGCTTTCGTTATTTTTACCTGCACCATCTCTCCGTGTCGTTCAATCATGAAATGCACCCAGCCTCGTTCTCCAAGAGCGCGGAAGATTTTCCACTTGTCCCAAGAAGACATATCGTCAGTTATCAAACCGTCTGCTTTGATATATTTGCGAGTGTGCGTTGATGAGTCATGATCCTGTTCTGTTGGAACAAGTTCCTTTGAAAGATATTTCTCAATTGAGTTAGCAAAGAGTTCTATGCCAAGAGCTGCACTTTTTTCTGTCAGGGAAGTCAGGGTCGTATCTGAAGAAAGTTCAAAAGAGGATTGAGCAACGATTGGTCCGTGATCAACGAGCTTGTCGAGCTGCATGATGGTGACGCCAGTTTCCTTGTCGTCGCTTAGAAGAACAGACTCAAGAGGAGAAGGTCCTCGATACTTAGGAAGGAGAGAGGGATGTAGATTAAGTACCTTGTTATCAACAATTTCCAAGAGGGAAGTTGGCAAGATCTTGCCATACGCAACGACAAGGAAGAAGTCCCATGGGCCTTGGTCTATAAGGCTCTGAATGACCTCAGGGCTTATCTTTTCAGGGGTTATGACACTCACATCATGTTCCTTGCCAAACACCGCTACAGGTGTTTCTACGAGGTGTAAGCCGCGTCCTTGAGGGCGGGCAGGGGCTGTAACTATAAGACTGGGAAGCAACTCTTTTTCCTTGAGGGATTCCAGGGAAAGGGCTGCAATATGAGGGGTTCCGAAGAATGCGTATTTCATAGGGAAATTGTAGCATGTGAAGAATGAAAGACTATGAAGGTAGAAAAATATATACAAAAACTGCACTTAACAAAAATGTTAAGTGCAGTTGGTTAATCAAATCCTAGGGTTAATTCGATGTCTTCATGGGCTCGCTCTTTAACCGTGCTTAATTGAGGTTCAGTAAGTAGTCGCCATTTGTACTTGCAGTGGTATCTACCAAAAATTTTGTACCAATGCTTTCGCAACACATACCACTTATCTGATTTTTCAGAAAAGCGAATTGTATAACCCCCGCTTTCCAGCTCGTATTCTTTAATTTAAATAGGCCACCTATCTCACCAGATAATGCAAGTATACGGGCTTTATAATACTTATAAGTTGGACGAAAATAAAAATATAAACCAATACTAATTAGTAGGATACCCAGTAAGCTACTAAGAATAATTTCACGAGTTGTCATTAAGTTTTTCCTTACCTTACCATTTGAGCTAGTAAAGTCAAATGGCTTATTTTGCCGGAGGAATATCCTCAACGTTCTTCGCCGTATCAATAAACAAAATACCGTTCAGGTGATCTGTCTCATGCTGAAAGATCTGCGCAAGCAGTCCTCGTCCATTCATGACGAACTCATTGCCTTCGGCATTGAGTGCTCGAACGCTTGCTGTCGTGGCTCGCTTAACATCGCCATACTTCCATCGTACTGACAAGCAGCCTTCCTGCATAATTGCTTTGACCTTTCCAAAACGAATGATTTCAGGATTGATGAAGACAAGATCTTCTTCATATTTCTTGTTAACTCTTTTGCCAACGACAAAGATACGGAGAGATTCTCCTAATTGAGGAGCGGCAATAGCAACAGCATCTTCTTCACGAGCGATTGCATCGCGCATATCCTGAAGAAGACCCTGAATAAAGGCGCTCTTGATAGCGGAAGGTTGCACCTCTGCTGCAATCTTGCGCAACACTGGTTCTGGGCTTTGTACGATAGCTTTCATGTTATTTCAATGACTTAAGGTATGTGTGCAATTCAGAGACGGGGATACAGTCCTGTCCTCGAGTGTCCATGTTACGTACGATAACTGAATTTTCCATAGCTTCCTTCTGTCCGAAGATAATGGTGTATGGCACGCCTGATTTTTCAGCAACAGCCAATTGAGCTGATAGTGAATCCTTTGAAAGTGCCTGCATCACAGGAATGTGTGCCTTTCTGAGGATTTCGATAACATTGAGTGACTTGAGCTTTGCATCAAGTCCAACTTGGATGAAGTACACCTTTGGCTTCTTCATGATACGAGGAGCAAGGTCCTTGAACCATGGAGTTTCAACGATACGGTCAACGCCGATACCTACGCCCATTGAAGGAACGTCCTTCTTGGAGCCAAGCTGTCGAGCAAGGAGGTCATAGCGGCCACCAGCTGCAATTGTTAGTGCTGTGCCATCTTCTGCACTAGGTTCTTCTATTTCGAATACAGTGCGTGTGTAGTATGAAAGACCGCGAACAAGGTTCTTATTGATTTGGTATGAGATACCCATCTGGTCCAAGCATTCAAGCACTTCCTTGAAGTGTTTCTTAGCAGGAGTGCCAAGGTGTGACACAATATCAGGCGCACCCTGGTTGATTTCAATTGTTGCAGGATCCTTTGAGTCTAGAACGCGAAGCGGGTTTGTTTTTAGGCGCTCCTGATCAAGAGGAGAAAGACCATTAGCGTGCTTTTTATAGTATGCAGTCAATTCTTTAACGTATGAAATACGGTCTTCCTTGTCTCCCATTGAGTTAATCTGCACTACAAGATCCTTCGCACCAGCTTCTTCGAGGATAGTGATTGTTGCTTTAATGAGCAGGGCATCGATGATGCTCTTTTCAGATCCCATAGCTTCAAGACCGAACTGGTAGAACTGTCGGTATCGTCCACGCTGTGGCTTGTCATGACGAAACATAGGACCGTAGTAATAAAAGAGAAGTGGCTGTGGCTGATTCGTCATGCCGTTTTCAATATATGCACGCATTACACCAGCAGTTCCTTCCGGACGCATCGCTAAAGCATCGCCGCCCTTAGTCTTAAGCGCATACATTTCTTTATCAATTACATCTGTACCATCGCCGATGGCTGTAGTAAAAGTGCTCTCGAATTCGAGGATAGGGGTCTCTATAGGAGTAAAACCGTAGTATACGGCTACTTCCTGAGCCTTTTCAAAGAAGCCCTGGAATTTGTAGTATTCGTCACCAATAATATCGCGCATGCCCTTAGGGCTCGCTATGTCCTGTTTCTTCGATTCTGATTTATTGCTGCTCATATGATTCTTTTCCTGGTAATACGCTTATGGTAGTAACTGGTAATAGTCGCAACAGCGCCCTTCCGCGAATGTTCGCTTCTGGTAACATGCCCCACGATCGAGAGTCGTAGCTTCCTGTACGATTGTCTCCCATAACAAAGTAGTTTCCTGGGGTAACGACGAACGTTCCGTCGTCGTTTGAGAGGTGCTTAAGGTATGGCTCTGAAAGAGTGAAGCCCTTAGGGTTTGCTGCGTTAGTGATAGTGATCTTGCCGTCTTTAAGATGAACAGTATCTCCTGGAAGACCAATAATGCGCTTGATGTAGTACTTAGTTGGTTCTGGTGGTGCCTTGAATACAATCACGTCTCCACGTTCTGGTTCATGGATATGGTATGACACTTCATCAATAATAAGGTATTGGCCATTCTGGATGATTGGATCCATTGATGTACCACTTACGATAAACGGACGAATGATAAATGCCTGAATAAAGGCAGCACAAACTACTGCTCCAATGATGTAGAGAACGTTCTCTACGAATTTTCCAAAGCCAGTTTGGAAAAATGACTTTCTCGCTGGTCCCACACTTGGCCCGTCCTGATGTTCGGTTGTTTGTTCCATAATTAGGGCAAGTATAGCAGAAGGGCATTATATGGTACAGTAGCGGTATGAATATCGTTATTGGTCTTGGCAATCCGGGAAATACGTACGTCCGTAACCGACATAACGTGGGATGGATGGTGTTGGACGTCATGGCGGCGCTTGAGGGGCTGCACTTCGCGGAAAAGAAAATATTTTCAGGAAAGGTGGCACAGTTTGGTGATGTCTTGATGCTCAAGCCTGATACGTTTATGAATCTTTCTGGTGTTGCTGCTAAGGCAGTTACCAAGCAATACGATGCACCTGTGGCAGTTGTCTATGACGACATTGATATTCCATTAGGAGAAATCAAGTGTTCATTTAGTCGCGGGGCAGGAGGACACAATGGTGTGCAATCAATCATTGATCATCTTGGTACCAAGGACTTCCTAAGAATTCGTGTTGGTGTTCGTCCTGTGCATGATGAACTGCAGTCAAAGATCTTGCCACCCAATGGATTTGAAACATTCTTGCTGTCAGACTTTGCTCCGTTTGAATACGAACTGAGAGATCAGGGAATAGGGAAGGCAGTTAAGGTGATTGAATCTCTGCCATTCAAGAGCATTGAGGAGATAATGAATGAGCATAACTAAAACAAAAAAACCTCCCAATTGGGAGG
>JAQBRC010000043.1 GCA_028286705.1 Candidatus Nomurabacteria bacterium | reverse complement strand
GGATCAACCAGACAAATTACAACAATTAAGAAAAGGCCTACTTGAAGTGGTGCTGCTAAAGATTATCAGCAAGAAGAAGGTATATGTGGCAAATATCCTTTCTCGTCTCGCAGAAACAGAGTTTCAGACACAGGAAGGAACGCTGTATCCCCTGCTCTCCCGACTACGACGCGAGGAACTCCTCGATTACGAATGGGTCGAATCAGAATCAGGACCTCCTCGAAAATACTATTCCCTGACCGAAAAAGGTCGCAAGGAAATGCACAGACTCGAACAATACTTATCAACCATTATCACCAGCATTAACTCTCTCTAATTATATGAACAAAGTTATAACCATAAATCTAAACGGCAAAGCCTATCAAATCGAAGAAGAAGGGTATGCATTGCTGCACTCATATCTTGCTAAAGTACGGCACAACTTAAACGACAATCCCGATCAAGATGAAATCATCAAAGACTTCGAGCAGGCTATTGCAGAGAAATGCGACAAATACATCAGTGCGCATAAGAACGTTGTTGGCAGTGCTGAAGTAAAAACTATCATTGCCGAAATGGGACCAATTGAAGGCGGTGAAAAAGGAGATCATGCAGAAACAGGGGCACCTGTGATAAAGCGATTGTATCGTATTCGCGAAGGGGCATGGATTGCAGGTGTATGTAATGGGATTGCTACATTCTTTGGGATGGATGTAAAAATTGTGCGCATTATCTTTATCGTCCTGAGCATATTTACCCATGGAGGATTTATCGGCCTGTATATTCTTATGGCATTCTTCGTACCTGCTGCTGACACTCTAGAAGAGCGAGCGTACGCACAGGGAAAGCAGTTCAACACCCAAGAATTTATCGAGGAGATGAAGGCAAAGTATGGAAAATATACCGAAGAAGGGTACTGGAAAAAATATGCTGATTCACATACAGAATATGCAAAGAAAGTCGGTAATGCATGGGTAGGATTTACACGCATTGGTACAGGTATCTTTACCTTCCTTGGAACAATCGCTCTCATAGGCATCGGTATCGTGTACAGCATCATGATGTGGGGCGCACTTGTTGATCATCACATGTTCGGCAACAAGTTTCTCATTGGAGCCTCCCCTATTCTTTTGGCATTATTCATCACCGCCTGCGTCTATATTATTAGCTGGCCCATCAGAAAAATGGTAAATGAAGCACGTCGTCACACTTGGAATATCACTGGCAAAAAGCATCCTGTTGGCCAAATTATTAGTCTCATCATCTGGTTAATAGCTATCGGCTTTGCTGCTATTATCGGCATTAAATCTTTGTCAGATCAACACAAGACCTATGCTCCATATGGAACTGATTTCTGGATTGCTCATCATGAATTCTGCATCGGGGGAAATTACTTCTGTGATCCGACCTCGGCTACAGAAAATCAGAACGAGCAGGCTGTGCGAGATACCGTACAGCATTTTGGAGAAACATTGCAGCAGGTGTCGCTGCTAGCTCCAGCAGCAACCCTTAAGCCTCAGATGGAAAAGGTGTATGGTTCATACCTTACTCCTGAACTATTGAAGCAATGGCAGAACAATCCTGATATCGCTTTGGGTCGTCAAACTTCAAGTCCATATCCTGACCATATCAGTATTGATGAAGTATCAAAGAATGAAGATGGTAGCTATACGGTAACGGCTGATATCATTGAGATGACTAGCAATCCCCAAGACCATTTCATCAATGCACAACCCGTCACTTTCACAGTTGTTAACGTAAACAACGAATGGCGCATCAGCGCAACTGAAATTGGAAAGTACTAGAACAAACAAAAAAACACCGAGCATAGCTCGGTGTTTTTTTGTTTGCAGTATTTAGTGCCCTGCAGCAGTTTTCAATGAGTCATACTGTGTACAATCAACAGCAGGGAGAGTAAGTGAATATGTCACCTTAGTCTTGTCCTTGTAGTCGTAAGTGCCGTCAGCGGCCTCTACCATTTCTCCATATCCAATCTGAGCCTGAGTAGGATCAAGTTTAATCAACTGTTCACTGATGTTGTTCATACCTTCAGCAGAGTTAGCATATTGACCATCAAAGACAGCATCGCCATCAACGTTTGTTGCGACTCCAGACAATGTACCCTTCATTGAATCTTTTTGCGCTGGGTAGGTAGCGAGGTCACCAGTAATGGTCAAACCGCCATCTGTAGTTGTAAGCTTCAAGAATGCCGTATCGCCATTCTTGTTAAGCACATAACAGAGTGAGCTAGGAGTAGTATCAGCCGCTGGAGTAACGGCTATGTCCTGCTGCTTTTTAGCACTGATAAACAAGGCTGCAAATCCGATGACTGCTACACCAGTAATAATTAGTGAAATTGGGGTAATGTTATTTTTTTCCATATCCATAGTATAGCAGAGAAAAATCCGAGGCAGTACCCTCGGATTTTTCATGTAAGTGAAGAATTATTTCTTTTTTTCTTTCTTCGGTTTCTTTGCTTCTTTTTGAGATCGTACGCCTTTGGCCATGTGCAAATTATATTACTTAATAACAATAGTAGTATAGCAACTATTTGTATACAGACAAAGTGTATTTGTTGCTCGCATCCCACATTAACCATGACTTCAGCCCAACAGCATATGTTGCATCAATCTGAGCCTGTACCATGTCAGCAGTGTAAATTGCCCCTAGATCAAAGTCCTGCAACCATGGGCGAATTTTTTCTGTGGGAATATTTGCTGCAGTTAGTTTTGCCATGCCATCAGTCAATGCCTTATGAATAATCTCATACGGATGTTCAGCCGGCTTGCTAAAGCCATAGCTGCCATTAGCAAAGTGTGAGGGGTAAATCATTGGGCAAATATAATCAACATGGGGAGCAATCAATTCAATCTTTTGCCCAATGCCCATATCATCCTCTGCGCTTACCGTTAAGCCAAAGATGTCAGCAGATAACGGGATATGTTCTTGCTGTCGCAATGTTGTATCAAGATCGGCAAAAAAGCTTGCTATGATATCTTGCTTAGATGTTTTGAAAGTCGACTGATCAATATTATGTATTGCGCCATCAGTTGGAAAACGAACATAGTCCATGTTGATTTCATCAAACCCCTGAGCATGGGCATCAGTAGCAATGCTTTCAATATAACTCCATACCTTTAGGTTGTCAGCACGTAGCCATGTCAGTCCTTTCTTATCTTTCCACGGCTTGCCGGTAGTGGTGTCTTGCAATGCATCTTCTGGATGCACTGTTGGCCAGTACGGGTCTTGAAATACTGCGATGCGTCCGATGACATAAATGTGTCGATCATGCAGTGACTTGATGAGAGTATCGAGGTGAGCAATGCGCTTGGTGCCAACGCCACTCGCTAGCAAATCAGCATCCTTTGGAATATACGATACTCGTCCAGTTGCATCCTTAATGTCGATAACTACCGCATTCACCTCCTCTCCATCGAGTAAATTATTAATATGCACCATGCTAGACGTTGTACCGGCACTCCAACTAGAGATATAGATTGCGCGCACTGTTGTAGGTGTTTCAATATGGACAACAGGAGGAGGTGTAGCAATAACTGGTTCAGGAACCGTATCCTGAACAACCTGCTCAGTACTTACTCCTGCAACCATATTCGAATGAGTGATACTGCTTCCGTATACATACCATCCGCACCCTGCAGCAACGAAAACTATAATAAAGATCGCAACAGTTCTAAAGTTTGAGTTTCCTTGTTGGGCCATGTGTTTTATGCACCAAGTATACAGCCATGGTGTACAAAAGCACTAACGATTTATCCAGTTATAGCAATTATTCTGATTCTTCTTCATCTGCGGCAGCTCGTGCCGCTGCAACTTCCCCACTAATACGTTCTAGGTTATCCGCCGGATCGCTGTAATCTGTCCCATCAGGAATAAATTCCATTGCCTCAACTAATCGCTGTTGTGCATTGGGATAATCCTTGAGCTGAGCAAAGAGTACGCCCATAGCATTGAGAATATACGCAGCGTTAATATTTCTCTTCAGATAGATTTTTGAGTGCTCAAATAGCTTGTCAGCAATCTTGCGAAGCTCTGGTAGGTCAGTAATATCAGATTCCTGCTCCTTGGCATACTTCCCTGCTTCATCAATAAGCAAGTCAAAAGACTTGCTGTATTGTGCCAATGCTTCTTCTATCTTGCCCTTGTCCTGCAAGTCCTGAGCGACTTGGAGCATCTGTTCAACAGTGTTCATAGCCAGTATTTTATAGAGATGTCAGCACCTGTCAAATCCGTGCTATAGTAGCCACAATATGCAAAAGCGCAGTAGTCAGATACAACACCGAACCAAAAAGCCGGCACAAAAGCTCAACAAGACCTTCATCAAGCCGGTCTTTAAAAAAGCAGTGAAGCTAGAGAGTACACTTGCTCCAGGACTTGAAAGACTAGAGCGTGCTATCGCCCACGATGGCGTTGCTTCTCGCCGCGAAGCCAAGGCACTCATCTCACAAGGATCAGTTAAGGTTAATGGCAAAGTCATCAAGGAACCAGGGTTTGGCATTAAGGTTGGTGTTGATGTCATCGACATCAAGGGCGGCACACTTCGTGAAGGCAAGGAATCAGTACTTGTATATAAACCTCGGGGTATTGAAACCAGCAAGACAACTGATAAAGCAGAAGATCTTCATGATCAATTTCCTAAGTTCAAGCACCTTTCTCCAATTGGACGATTGGATAAGGAGTCAGAAGGGTTGATTATCATGTCTAATGACGGGACTCTTGCCCGTGCTCTTACACAAGAAAATTCAACGGTGAGCAAGACATATGTTGTGACAGTACGAGAAAATGTTACTGACCAAACAATTGCAAAGATGACAAACGGTATCATGTTGGATAAAGTAAAAACAAAGCCAGCGATTGTGCAGCGTCTTTCCCGCACTTCATTCTCTATTGTCCTGCACGAAGGCCGCAAACATCAAATCCGCCGAATGGCGGATGCATGTCACCTTACAGTGGAAGATCTTGTAAGAACCGATATCGGCTTTCTTAATGTTGGTTCAATGAAGGCGGGCTCTGCAAGAAAGTTGGGCGAAGCGGACGTAAGTAAGCTGAAAGAAGCCTAGCGCTTATTTCCCCATCTGTTCTAACACCTCACTAATTCCTGTTTTCTCTTCCGCAGAGAATGGAATAACCAACTGACCGTGTAGTGTTTCCTTAATTTTAGCGAGTACCCCCTGACGAGTTGATTTCTTCACCTTATCAATCTTGTTTGCGAGGATAATCACATCCTTATTATCTTCAAGCAATGCATCAAGCATTTCAAGATCTGATTCCGTGGGACCAACAAATGCATCGATAATTAATACTACCTTTTTCTGATGAATAATCGGGTTGAATAAGTAACTGCGAATTACTTCTTCAATTTCCGCACGCTCAACCTTCGATACCTTGGCATAGCCATATCCAGGAAGGTCAATGAGATAGAATTTATTGTTAATCAGGAAGACATTAATCTGACGAGTACGCCCAGGGAAAGAACTGGTTTTAGCCAATCCTTTAACTTTGGTAAGGACGTTGATAGTACTAGACTTCCCTACGTTAGAACGCCCAATAAAGGCAACCTGCGGAAATTGCAGATCTGCAACTTCGTTGCCGTCAGTCACCCCTTTAATAAATTGTGCAGAAGTAATGTTCATGTCTGCATACTAGCAGAAAAGATCAATTTAGACGACTCCGAAATATATTTCATCGCCATCAAACAATGGGCTGTATGATTTTGGTGTATATCCATTAACCTGGAAATATAATGTCCCAGGAGGATATTTTTCTTCTATTTCTGGATACTCCATCAAAATACATTCTAGCAGCCAGGCAAATATTGAATTGCTGCTTAAGCGTGCTGGGTCTTCTGCGGTTCCCGTTATCTCTTGTAATGTTTTGTCATATCGGATAATGATATTAATTCCTTGTGGCATGAGTGACAGTATATAAACCTACCAATCAAACCTATCTGTACTTTTGCTAAAGATTGAATAAGGATTGCTTCCACGCAGTATAGAGTATTTTAAAATTGCTTTTGTGTCGTAATTCCAGATGATATTTTTTATAGTTCGGAGACTGCTCCGATACCAAATCCCAAAATCGCTGAGAATGATTAAATTCCTTGAGATGGCAAAGCTCGTGCACAATCAGATAATCCTGTGCCTCTGGTTCAAGAAAAAGAATACGATAGCTGAAATTCAAGTTTCCCTTGTTGGAACAGCTTCCCCATCGTGTCTTTTGGTTACGAATGGAAACGCGGTGATACGTAAAGTTATAGTGTGCATTAAAGTGTTCTAAGCGTTCATGTACTAAAAACCGCGCTTGTTCCTTATATTTGTTATAGAGTGCATTCTTTATCATTAGGCTCTAATAATCCCATATTTCATGATATTGTACTAGGTATATGAAGCAATTCACTTTTTCCGAATCTCTTTCCATTGAAGATCTTCCCGCTACGTTTTCCCAGCTTACTGGTTCCTCAATCATTACGGGCGGGTCAATAACCATTCTCAATAATGGCGATGAGTTCTTTCCTGCTTTATATACCGATATCAAAAATGCAAAAATTTCCATCGAACTAAGTGTATATATCTGGAAAAAAGGAGTTGTCAGCAATACTGTATTTGATCTACTGATACAAAAAGCAAGGGAGGGGGTGCGCGTGAGAATTATCCTGGATAGCTTCGGTGGCAAAGCCGCACCCCAAGATAAGATTGCGGCTCTTCGTGCCGCAGGAGGAATGGTTGGATGGTATCACCCCTTCAAGATTGGCTTGCTCTTAAAATTCTTCAAACGCAACCATACTCGTGCAATTATTATCGACAATGCTATCGCCTACACAGGAGGCATGGCTATCGCTGACTATTGGCAAGGCAATGCGTTAAATAAATATAACTGGCGAGATATGATGTTTCGGATGACTGGTCCCATTATTACTTCAATACAACACACCTTTAGCCGCATTTGGGCTAGTACAACTGGAGAGATTATAATACCGTCGGCCATAGAATCTTCGAATAAGAATAACGAAGGGATACAATCAGTTGCTATTGTAAATGACTCGCCTGATCAAGACATGGAACAGCTCACTGCGTTCTTCGCTACAACTATTGCAGCTACCAAGATATCACTCGACATTGCCACCCCTTACCTTATCCTTCAACCTCGTCTTAAAAAACAACTTATTGCCGCCGCCCAGCGTGGTGTCGCCATCCGTCTGTTATTACCTGGCAAATATATCGATTCAAAAATTGTTCAAGCTGCGAGCCAGAATGCTTACGGGTCTCTCCTAGGTGCGGGAATTAAGATATACGAATACAAACCCACTATGATTCACTCCAAGCTCATGATAGCTGATGGAATATGGTCAATTATTGGATCAGCGAACATTGATACTCGTTCCAGCTTTTACAATGTCGAGAACAATATCGGTATTATGGACCAAACATTTGCTACTCATCTGCAAGACCTCTTCAATATTGATCTAAAGAAGGCATATCAAATTAATGCAAAAAGATGGCAGCGACGTTTCATTCTAAGAAAAATTAGCGAGATATTTGCAGCAATACCTGACGACCAATTTTAGTTACTTGTTACTCTTTGAAGAGATAACTGCTCTCGCTAGTCGCAACATATCAAATGTATACTTGCCGTCCAAATGATTGTATACAGGAGAAAGCAGTGTCGTATCACAAGCAGAAAAAGCAACGGTAATTGTTGGGAGGGCCTTCTGAAGTTTTGTGTCTACTAAATGAGCAATGTTGTCATAATTCACCTTCTTCAAGATAATAAGTTTCTCAATATGATCAAGGATGGTAACAGCGACCATCTTGCGAGCCTTGGCGATTTCTGAAAGAGACTTCCCTTCTAACAACAATTCTTTTGTTAACTCTAAGGTATCTTTTTTCTCAACCTTTCCTTCCTTCACTTTTTTCGCATCCAACGTACCGCCCGCTGCAAGAATAAAGTTCTTGTGCATTTCTTCAATATCTTCAGTCCCCAATCCTGCAAAGATTTCCTGGGCAGAATCAGATTGCTGATGAAATGTCTGGTCTTGCTTCAGTATGCGGGGATGCACTTGAAATGTCTGAGCATTCCAACCGGCCAAATAGAGACCGCTCAGTGTACGCACACGGGATAGCGCAACGTATCCTTGTCCATATTCAAATACCTGACGTAAATCCATCATGGCGCTGTCTAGGGACAGCCCCTGACTTTTATGGATAGTGATTGCCCATGCTAAACGAAGAGGTACCTGTCCAATTGATGCCTTAATCTTGCCGTCTTCCTCAATACTCCAGTCCATAGGTTCAATGGTTATTTCTTCCCTGTCCTTAGTTTGAATAATCGGATACTTTGTTCCTGTCTCAAATCGCATGACCGTACCGGTTGTTCCATTCACAAATCCTTTTTGCATATTGTTCTTGGTACACATCACGACTGCTCCGATCTTTAAGTCCAACTTCTCTGGAGATAGACACCCTTTCTTCAAGCTAGCAACCAAAGACTCTGATCCTTTGCTATACATCGTATACGTATTAGTTGCTCCTTCGATAGCATTTAGTGCCGCCGTGTTAATCGTATCAACATCAGCATTGTGTGCATATAGACGAGTCATATTTTCAGTATGCTCGAATGAGTCATCATCACTAATAACACGCTGCTCCAAATGAATCATATGATCATCCATACGATCATTGCGTCGAATTGCAGCAAGCAGATTTAGAAACGTTTCGTCACTCTGACGATGCTGTTCTGTTAGATAGCAGACTAATGGCTTCATGTCCTGCCATACACGCGCTTCAAATGCGAATGGCACATTCTCCCCATGTCGTGCAATTGGCGGCAACTGGAAAAAGTCCCCCACCAACACAACCTGTATGCCCCCAAACGGATCTGCTGATTGTTTAATTGTTTTGCAAACAGCATCAACAAGATCGAGCGTGTACCCGTCGAGCATCGAAACCTCATCGATAATAAGTACTTTGGTCTTAGTGATACGACGAACGAGGTACTCTGTGGTTGCCAACTTATCAAGATCATATGGGGACAATATCTTGCGAATACCGATACCACTCCATGAGTGAATAGTCTGGCCTTGAATATGGGTAGCGGCAATGCCGGTAGAGGCAGTGATAGCCGGCTCAATACCATGCTCTCGCAAATAGCTCACAAACGCATTAATGGTGAAGGTTTTTCCTGCCCCTGGCTCCCCCGTCAAAAAGACGCTGGCCCCTGTCTTCAATATGGTTAATGCTTGGTTTTGGGTCATTAAGTACTGATTGTATCATTAGCTGCCTTTTTTGCTGAATACTACAAATAACCCTATCCCTACTACTGTCAGAACCCCTATAATAATAACGGCTGTACTACCTATTCCTGCCACTGTTGCAAGACTCGCCAATAGACTGTTTTTAGTTATTTGATTGTCGCTCATCACCGTTCCCTCATCGGGGGCAGGGGCGGTAAGATATGTTCTTGAGATGTTATCAGAAGCAATATGAATCTCCTTCTCTTTCTTATCATCATCTATAGTTTTTTCAGGAATTTTCTCTGGAACATTTGGTGTCTTTACTGGAATATTTGTAGCAGTACCTACAGTAGACGAAGGGGGTGTTACTGAATTTCCACCATTACTTGATACCGGCGCTCCCACAACAACCTGTTTGATGTCTTCAGTATTCCCCGCATTATCAATCGACACAAAATATACAGTAGTACCAACTAGAGCCTTAAATGGTTTAGTATAAAGATTCCATACAACATTATCAGTTGAATACTTTGTATTCAACACACCAGCATTATCATCAGTTGCGATAAGCGCAACAAGGCTATCGTCAACACTTGCGTTTGTTATAGGGGCAATGCTGTCTTGCACTTTAGACGCATCAAGAGATGACGATGAATTAACCGTGCGATCTGCAACAGTATCCCCATTATCATCAATTGAAATGACAGGGTTTATATTATTGGTATTAATTGCAAACGTGCTGGTACTTTTTTCATTTACCAGTGGTACTGCATGATAATATAACTGATGGTCTACGGTGTCTTCTTGGTTTAGATGAGTAACATACATATCATATGTTCCCGCAGCTTCCGCATGATTAACCACGGTGTAATTGATACCCACAGGCAAGAATGCGGACTTCTCGTCATTGATAACATCGTATTGAACATTCGGAATACCATATTCTATTTCCCCTTCATTTGTTAGCCCCGTATGATTGCCTTGCTGATCATAAATATCAAGCGAGACAGGACTATGAACTTCAACAATAGTACCTGGTACATTGCAACTAGACGCACTATCCGACAGTCCAGAAACAGATCGCCCTCCAGCAATAGCAAGAATGGCATCCTGTATAGCAGCAAGAGAAGGCATGGTGCCATGAGAGCCAGTAGTAACATAATAGTTATGAGCTCCGTCAACAGCAACGGCACTTCTAACAGGAACCACCCCATCACCGGCACCATATCTGAAACGGTGTTCAGGTACAAGTTTGAATCCAGTTAAGGTTAATGATTGTTCTTTGGTTAACGTAAAGCCAACTACTGTTTCTGTTGAACCACATCCTGCAAAATTATACGTAGGAATAGATGAACCCGTTATGTTATCTATCCTATTGTGAAGCGCCTGAGCGAAGGGAAACATTTTTGCATTTCTGCCGTCAGCAACCATCAGTTTCTGAGTATTTTCTATATCCATCATTAACCCTTGAGTTCGGTCGTCAATATATGGACCTAGTAAATCTATATACTTTTTACTTGGTAGCAATTCATATACTGAGGGCATGTTCTGGGTGATCATCTTTACTCTATTTTCATTTAATACCGGTACCTTCAGAGCTGAAGTTAATGAGAATTTAAATCCCATATCGTCACCATACATTAAGGTCTTAAACGTTTTAGGCGCTCCAAGATGTGGAACAGCAATATTGAAGATGTGCGCTACAGGTGCATTTTGGTTCTCTGCAAGATATTCCTTTACCAATAATCCTCCCATACTATGCGCGATAATATTTACTTTGCTTTTACCGCTTTTTTCTAATGCGGTCGCAATAAGATCCTTCAATTTACTTTGATTCTCAGCATTACTGAACCGCCAATCGTACGGCAAGACAAAGAGATTGGTACCTTCAACATATCCATTATTATTGAAGTTGCCAATAAGTCCGCCGAATATATCTACAGAACTAACACTACGAATAATATCTCCTACAACCATTGGACGTACAGCGCTCGGCTTGCCTGTCTGAAGTAAGGCCAAGACATCAAGATGGCTATCGGCTAGGTTCGCTACAAGTTTAGTAAGATTGGGCCACAACTCTCCATTATCATCATAGTCTTTTCTTAATACAGAGCCGGTAATACCGGGAACAATAATTATGGGGTCGTGGCCTCTAGCTTCTACAGGAGGTTCTTCAGGAGGATTATCTGGTGTAGTAGGTTCACCATCTTCCATTCCTAACCATGGTCGATAGATAACTTCTGGAACACCGCTAACCAGGATAGAATCTCCTGTCCCTGTAGGGTTACTCGCTATCGTTGGACCACTGTTACTGCCCCATCTATTATTTTTTATAATTGCATTCGGATAGAGATTATTCAAGGAAACACCGACCTTATTATCATGAAATGTATTTTGGGAAATATTTTTTATATTCGCACTATCTACCAATTCTATAGCTATGCCACTTTTGCTAATATCAGTATCGGTAATAGTAAGTAACCCTGCCTGCTCAAAATGAATTGCGGAACCTTTAATGTCTTTGAAGGTGCTGTTGGTTACGGTAACTGTTGCATTAACCGATTTAATACCTGTACACAAATTATGAAAATTTGCATGGGCTATAGAGCCAGTAGACTGAAATGCATAATTAACAGCAGGCGTGTTAAGCAGACAATTCCCCTCACCGTATATAGTTACTGGCGACAAGGCTGTTCCGTTTATGAAGAGCTTCCCATACTCATGAACCTCTATGGCAATCCCAATTGGAATAAAAAGCGTTGTTCCAAAATTAAAATATAAAGAACCGCCATTTATAACCTCTAGTCCAGCAGCATAATATTGGCCATCTTTGGAACGCAAATGAAATTCTCCCGCCACCTTCCCAGCATAATTCCATCCTTTAAATCCCGTGCCAGAAAATGTGGTATCGGAGTGCTCAAATACTGCATTAACGCTAATTTGTCCTGGGATAGCCGTATCAATAAAAGTACTATGCGTGAGATTCACGGTCCCAAAAGTATTCTCTATTCCAGTAGCGCAATTTTTAAACGTCATATGATCCATCGTTACTATTGCTGATGTATCAACCAATGTAGCAATGCTGAAGTCTGATATATCCAAATATTTCAAAGAGGACGGCAGCGAGCCATTCATAAATACTATGCTGCCGGCTTTATCATCCACTGTTACCATTTCCGTTCCCATAGAAACATTCAATGCTGGTACCTCAACAGGATTAACCTCAGGGGTTTCGGAGAAGGAATCAATTTCTAACGGCACAACCTGTGCTGTTTCAACTTCTGCGGGTATGGCAAATCGAGCTGCTGCCATATTCCCCCTAGCAAACACTACGTGGTCCTGAGTAGTTCCCTTAACATCTAATTTCCCATACACAACCAATCGAGCTGCCTTGTCGAAAAGAATAGTGGTACCCGCAGGAACAGTTAATGTTGAGTCATGATTAACATAGATGGTACCAGAAATTGTATACGTTATATCCGGATTCAACGTCAGGTCTGAAGGAACAGCTCGTAGCTCTTCTGCATGCGCGCATAGCACATGCGATACAATGCTTAAAAAAATAACACTACTTATAATAAAAAATACTTTTGGAAATGATAGTTTCATTTCCATGGTATAGCAATTCCCTACTCAATAAAAACTGAGCATTCCATAAATTTTTTATCAATACTATCTCGGCTGAAACAATATGGTCCAGTTCCATCCTGGTATTGACGGCAAAATATCATGTCCCGTACGACGCAGAAGATACTGAGGTACATGAGAATCAATTGGTGTAGCGGCAGAAGCAACAGCGCTAGTGCGGAATACAGTAAAGCTCGTATTGTCAGAACCGACAATAGAAGGGACGGCAAGGGCAATATTTGGCTGGGTATCCAGCAGGCTAATGCTAATGGGATTCATTTGATTTAGCGTTAGACGCTGCCCATTCTCAACAGCATAAGCATTTGTAAACTTAACTGGAGTAAATCCTGATAACGGAGGAAGTGTTCCATTAACCTGGGGCCGTTCCTGAATCCATTCTGCAGAGGAATGAAGCGAGTGGTATTGCACCGTTTTAGCAAACTGCTGTTTGGTTGTGTTATTGGTAATAACAATATTCCAAACATCTGTTGAGGTTTCAAGAATTGCCACACTTACCGAATCCCTTGGATGCACAGGCAAATCAACAGGCACGGAGTCATCAGGCAACATTTCATACCACGCCTGATATGTGGCACCATTGGCATCAGCAATCTCATACACTCCCGCCTGGATAAGGTCAGAAGTTGTACGACCCCCAATACCAACCCATGTAGCATTTGAGGCGAGGCTAGAAGAATAACTTAATTCTGGCATAACAAATGTACCGCTCACCCCAGTATACGCGCCATTCTGCACTACATATCCTCCCCAGTTCGAAGAAGTGTCAGTTGCAGCAAAAGCAGGTGACGCAAAAAGCATCGCTATAATAAAAAGTGTTCCGAGGGTTTTTTTAGTTATGTCCATACCTATATTATAATACGTTTTAAGAGTCTACATTGTTGCACTAATCCAATACGGCAGCAATACGAGCCAATGTTTCCTGCTTGCCCAAAATACCCATGAGCTCGAATGGGTCTGGAGATTTCTCTTTTCCTGAAAGAGATACGCGAAGTGGCCAAAGCACATTCCCCTTTCCTTCTTGTTCTGCATACGGCATTACAACCACCCTTGTCTCACTATACCATTCAGTTTCAACGATTGATTCTAACAGTTCATGTACGTGTTTCAAATAATCCTTTGTCTTTGTTAGCCCTTCTGGATCTTCTTTAAGGGTTTTCCAAACAATCATCTTCGTATCAATAGTAGGGGCCTTGAAGAAATAATCGAATTCATTCTCCAGCAATTCCTTTGCGTCAGAAAACTTTTCGATACGATCTCGAAGCAAGTGTTCGATCTTGATAAGCATATCTTGATTAGCAGACATCTCTGATGGCAACCATGGAGCAACATGATTCCAAAATGCTGCAGAATCTAGCTTCTTGATATATTCACGATTAAACCAATCTAGCTTTTCAGGATTAAACATTGCAGGAGACTTCTGTACTTTCGATAGTTCAAACTCTTGAATCAATTCGTCTTTGCTAAACAATTCCTGTTCAGTACCAGGATTCCATCCAACCATAGCCACCATATTCAATAGTGCTTCGGGTAGATACCCCAAATCACGATACTCGGTTAAAGCAAGCGCACCTTTTCGCTTTGAAAGTTTTTGCTTGTCAGAACCTAGCACGAGAGGAAGATGGGCATAGGTTGGAGTTGGAGCACCAATTGCACGCTGGATAAGAATTTGTCGAGGAGTATTAGAAACATGGTCTTCTCCGCGCACTACATGCGTTACCCCCACATCAAAGTCATCTACTACAACCGCCAAATGAAATAACGGCTCACGAATATTTTTTGCGATGACAAAATCTCCTAGATCTGTAGTGTTCATAGTTACGCTTCCCTTGATCTCATCATGGAATGTAATGTCTTCATTGGGATTTTTAAAACGAACAATTTCCTTGATTACACCGGAACCGTCCTTTGCTTCTTCTTTTGAAATATAGGCAAATCCATCTGCAATCATTTTTTCTAGAATTGTCTGATGTCGCTCCACGTTTTCTGACTGACGCACAAATATATCATGATCAATGCCCATCCACTGCAGGCTTTCCATGATATTATCCTCGTATTCTTTTGTTGAACGCTCCTTATCCGTATCTTCAATACGCAATACAAATGTACCGTTGTGCTTACGTGCATACAAATAAGAAAAGATTGCTGTCCTATATGCTCCTGAATGGAGCTTGCCGGTAGGGCTTGGCGCAAAGCGAGTAACTACTTTCTGAGTATTTTCCATAGATGCATAGTACCAAAATAAGTGCTCGTTGACAAAAGACACTGGAGTTATATAGTTAAAGAAACACTTAAATCATGAGTCATGAGTCCAAGAACCTTTCTTTTTCTGTTGTTAGTAGCGTACGCGATTGTTTTCTCTGTTTACATGATTCCCTCAGCAAACGGAAGTGTGGTAAGACTGTTGCCGGCAATTTTATTATTTTTAATAATAATGGTGCGGTTTATAGGACTACCTACTACTGACTAACATAAAAGCGGTAAAGCTATTTCTAGTTTTACCGCTTTTTATTATTTTCCTAACTCTCTTCCCCTGCTCCATTCATACAGCACCACTGATGCCGCAACAGATGCGTTAAGCGATTCACAGTCAGGATTCATAGGAATAGTCAGTCCGATGTCACAGAGTTCTAATGTCTTCTCTCTAATGCCAGTTGATTCATTTCCAACAATGAACAATGTCGCTGAATCAAAGACTGCCTTGTTCAGTGCAGTATCTCCGTTCATCACTAATCCATAACTCCACATGTGCTTTTCCTTAAGCAGGCGTACCGTCTGATTCACATTTCCAATCTTCACGATAGGAATACGAAATACCATACCAGCAGAAGTCTTGATAACCGTACCGGTGATTGGTGACTGATTATGCTCAGGCATAAGTACGGCGTGTGCACCAAAGGCAGCGGCTGAACGAATGATGGCACCAACGTTATGAGGATCATGCAATTCATCAAGCAATACGAAACAAGGATGCTCAACCGTATCAAATAATTTTAATACTTCATCTAGTGATGTATATAATTTTTCAGTATTGATAACAGCAATAACACCCTGGTGAACAGCATCGTTTCCAACATTCGGAGTTCCAGCCTGCTTCATTTGAGTGAAGGCAATCTTGTGCTGAGCAAGCAAGCCTGCAAGATCCTTATCTCCTTCTGCATTTGCATCCAAAAAGACTTTCTGCACAGACGCAGGCTTTGCCAGCAATGCTTCTCGCAATGCATGTTTGCCATACAGGTATACTTTATCGTCTTTTTGGGGAGATTTCATTACCTGCATACTACAACACAATACGTAATCGGTAAAGATTGAGCTGAGGTTGCCAGAATTAAAGACCGTGATATAGTCAAGAAAACAAGAACGTTATGGCAAGCAACAGAAAAAATGGTTATATGCGGAATCAGCAAAGAAATAACCGAATGACTCAAAGGAATTACATTCCTACTCCAAACACTTCTAAATCAGCTCCACCAAAAATACACAAGGGCAACTAACAAAAGAGCCGGGATATCCCGGCTCTTTTTCATTAATTCATGAATACCGTATATGTAAACTTCTCTCCTTTGGACCCCGTAAGAGTTAGCGTACTTCCCTGCTGCTCAAGTTTTGCACCAGCTGACAATACTGAACTAAAGGTGCTTTCCATATTCATCAGGTTGGAATCGCTGCAATACATTAGAGTGCCAATCATTTGAGAGGCCTTAATGGTTCCATTACTTAATGTATAGCTTCCACCAAGCCCGTTACAGAACTTTGCACTGAGATTCCCATTGTTAAACGCTAGTGTGTACTTTGAGTCAGCAGCTGTTGCTGCACCATTGTATGAAATTAAACGGAACGTTGAACCATTAAGCTGCACTACAGGTGCCGGATCTACAATCTTAACGTAGCGAGTAAAGATCATAGTGCCTGTATCTCGCGCCAGGTTAAGATGAAGCTCATTGCCGTTAATTGTATAAGAAAGTACGCGAGTCAATTCCTTTGTATACTCTGATTCCAGTGATCCGGCAGCACAACCCATCTTTGTAGCAGCAACAGGTCCTAGACTAAGTACTTCGTTATCAACGATATATTTTCCCTTTAAAGAATTACAGTCTGTCGTACTTGAAAAGTTCAAATCTGTACCGAAGGTAGCAACGAATTTTCCTGCTGCAGGAACAACTGCCGCGCCAGAACCTGTTGTAGGGTTAGTAGTGCCGGTAATGAATATAGTTTTCTGCCACACCCATCCGCCTATAATAGGATTCTTGGTTGTAGTTGGAGCAGAAGGAGGAGGTGTTGGGGAAGTATTAGGACCAGTAGTATTAGGCGCCTCAACAATAGGTGTATCGATAATTGCAGCCGGGGTAGCATGGCGTGCCGCATATACAATACCTAGTGCAATAAGTGCCAATAGAAGAATTCCCAATAAAGCTGAAGTTGTTTTTGACATATATAAAAAAGATTATGCTAATACCTCTATTGTATCATGCAATAATTGACAATTCCGATGGAAAACGTACTATCAAGAAAAACCTACGTACATGATATATTTTAGAAAACTTAAGAAAGGCGGGATTATATTTATCCTGAAAGAAACAGCACATCACGTGCATGCAATCCATTTTTTATCAAAAACACTACGGGTCAAAACCTATCATCCAGACGAGGTAGAGAAAACCTGGAACAATATCGATGAGGCGCGTGACAAATTTAACCGAAACAACTACCCTTACGATGAAAGGTGTGGGTGCAGGGAGGACACACATAACAGGAAAAAAACCAACATTCAAAACATGTTATTCTGGCAGCCTCATTATGCGCAAACTGGATAAGAACCAAAAGAGCCCTCTCAGGCTCTTTTTTATTTCTTATACTTAAAGCATTCAGGAGAATGGTCATTAACCATGCCAACCGCTTGCATAAATGCAAAGCAGATTGTTGCACCCACAAACTTAAATCCTCTTTTCTTAAGTTCCTTGCTCATCACTTCGCTAATAGCCATAGCCTCTTCTCGTTTGCTATGAGGAATAGTTTTGTTATTAACAAAACTCCAGATATATTTATTAAAACTTCCATGCTCTTTTTGCACCGTAAGAAATGCCCTGGCATTCTCAATAACCGCAGCTATCTTCAGACGATTGCGAATGATTCCTTCGTTTTGCATTAGCTGCTCCTTTTTCGCATCGGTGTACTTGATAATCTTCTTTGCATCAAAGGTATCAAATGCCTTGCGATAGTTCTCGCGCTTTTTCAATACGGTTAGCCAACTTAACCCAGCCTGCGCGCCTTCGAGGTTAAGCATTTCAAATAGCATGCGGTCATCATGCTCCGGAGTTCCCCATTCCTTGTCATGGTATGGAGTGAAGAGTTCATGGGTTTCTGACCATGGGCAGCGAATTTTAGTATTCATGCCACTATATTAAAGCATAAAAGATATTCGAACTGAACTTATGAAATCAGAGCTAGTTCCTTAAGCTCTTTACACTTCCCCCGTCATTATATTTTTTAACAACACTTCATATACGCTTCATTTTTAAAGGGTATACTATATTAGTATGAATAAGATCGGCGAGAAAAGGATATTTATAACATATGAGATTGCTCTCTTAATTAAGGCTATACAGGCATTTTTAGAGATTATCATCGGAATAGTATTTTGTATTATAAGCACTGCTACGATAAAAGCGTTCATGCTTTTTATTGCATATGGAGAATTGGCTGAATCACCAAATAACATAATTTCTCACATTCTCGTACAGAGTGCTTATCAGCTTTCTCCAACAGAGAAAATTTTTATTATATGGTATTTATTGCTCCATGGTATCATAAAACTAATACTTATTGGGGGGTTATTTTTGAATAAATCGTGGGCATATACCGCCTCTGTTATTGGGCTTGGTTCTCTAATTTTATATCAATTGTATAATCTGATAGTACACTATTCCCTATTTTTATTAGTACTCACCATCATAGACATTATTATCCTATGGTTAATAATCCGAGAATCCCGTATTAAAAAACAACGTTATAGTTAAAATTCACGATACCATGCTTCAATAAGGGGGAGTTCCTTTTCATTAATCCATCCTTTTTCAATCATTAAAGTCCTTTAGTAAATTATGTTCATTTCGCTCTTGGCATACATCAGCTGAATGAAAAACAATATCCCATCCACACGTCCGAGCAAAACGCCTCATACAATTGTATGAGGCGTTTTGCTTTTGTGCGCCGGGAAGGATTTGAACCTTCGTAGCCCGAAGGCAACAGATTTACAGTCTGTCGTGATTGACCGCTCCACCACCGACGCATTCATGCGAGAAATTCTTTAAAGCGATCAATATGCTTTTGATTTTTCGGAGCAATCTCCTTAAAAAATCTCAATATTGCGCTCTTTTGAGTAACGTACACTTTTGACGAACTTACGTTCGACGCTTGGTATTCTAGTGTATTTAACATTCTTTGTAAAGATACAAGCAAGGGGGCTGAGTGATTTGTAAAAGAAAGTTGTATGCCATAACGAAGCCGGTAAACAGACCCGTCAGTATCAAAAAACCCTCTCAGGAAAGCCCTCTGAAAGCTTTTTGAAGTAAAGACCCATGGAGGAACATCAATCTGAGATTTAACTTTGTTGTAGACTAATCCTTCACTTACAAGCCATCGACTAACCACAACTGAACCCAGGAATAGATCGATATATCCTAGTTTTCTTATGGCTATCTTTGGAGCAACGTTAAAGACTCTCTGCATTAGATTCTTAACGTATTCCGCATAGCTCCTTTCCTTATTGCCCAAGGTTATGACAACTTGTGTGGGAGAAAGCGATCCATCTCCCAGTAAAATTCCGAAAAGTTCCGCCAGATCGTCCGAATATTCTGTCGGTATAAGTATTGCTGTTTGTTGATTCGAATAACTTTTCTTCTGAGCACGATTAGTTTGTATTCCCAATGTAAGAAGTCGCTTATATATCGTCTTGTCACTCACGCTCAAAAGCCTCCCAATCTCTCCGATCGTTTTGTTCTCATCTAAATACATTGTATTGAGCTGGTCAAAATGTTTTTGCCTCTCCTGTACACTCCATTGTTTTGGCATATATATTGCAATTAACTACTCTACTTATAATGAGGACAAGCCCCCATCAAATTGATGGGGGCTGTGTCTTGTAAACTAAGAGGCTGGTACCTGTTTGTTACGATTGAAAGAACTAACGCGCTTCTTTTTGGTTTGAACAGTAACGATAACTTCCTCCCCTTTCATAGAAACGTCTACGGTATCACCGTCGTTAATGGTACGAGCAATAATACGTTCCGCGATCGGATTCAGAATCTTGGTCTGAATTAGACGATTCAATGGACGGGCACCGAAATGCGGATTGTATCCTGTCTTTGCAAGGTATGACAATGCGTCTTCCTGTACTGTAATAGTGATTCCCTTTTCAAGGAGACGGTTAAGTACAACCTTAGTACGAATCGATACGATTTCCTTGATAGACTCAGGACTGAGGATATCAAAGACAATAATCTCATCGATACGGTTCAAGAACTCAGGACGGAAGTGGTCTTTCAACGCTCCTTCAACCTTTTCCTTGGTCTGAACGTATTCTCTCTCTTCATTGTTGTTATGGAAGCCAATGCTTTCCATCTTCTGAATGAATTCAGAACCAATGTTTGAAGTCATAACGATGATAGCGTTCTTGAAGTTAACTACACGCCCCTTTGAGTCTGTCAGGCGTCCGTCATCCAATACTTGGAGCAATACGTTAAACACTTCAGGGTGCGCCTTCTCGACTTCGTCGAACAGGATAACTGAATACGGTCGATGACGAACAGCTTCAGTTAGTTGACCGCTCTCATCGTGCCCAACATATCCTGGCGGCGAACCGATAAGCTTAGACACGCTGTGTCGTTCCATGTACTCACTCATATCAACACGAATCAGTGCCTTATCGTCATTGAACATGAACTCAGCAAGGGTTTTTGTAAGTTCGGTCTTTCCGACACCTGTTGGTCCTAGGAAGAGGAATGAACCGATTGGGCGATTTGGATCACCAATACCTGCACGGTTGCGACGAACGACATGGGCAATCTTTTCAATTGCTTCTGGTTGTCCAACAACGCGCTTCTTCAGCTCCTTCTCCATGTTCATAAGCTTCTCTCGTTCTTCTTCAAGCATCTTCATCAAAGGAACCCCTGTCCAACGTGATACCACTTCTGCGATGTCTTCTGAGGTAATGTCCTCGCGAAGCACACGTCGTGACTTCTGTAGTTTTTTCAGACGAGCCATCTTAGTTTCGAGTTCCTTCTGCAGCAATGGCAGATGCCCATAGCGAATTTCTGCTGCACGTCCAAGATCTGAGCGAAGTTCACACGCCTCAGCCTCCAAACGAAGTGTTTCTGTATCTTTCTTAATCTTGCCAATATCTTGGAGCAATGTCTTTTCAGTCTTCCATTTCAATTCCAATTCCTTTGTGCGCTCCTGTACATTTGCAATTTCCGCCTCAATATCCTTGATACGAGACTTTGCAATCTTTACTTCCTTATCCTTTTCAATATCCTTCTTCAGTGCCTCCTTTTCAATTTCAAGACGCATAATTTTGCGGTGTGACTCTTCAAGGGCAGCTGGCTTGTTTTCCAATGCCATGCGAAGCGCAGATGACGCTTCATCAAGCAGGTCAATTGCCTTGTCCGGAAGGTATCGATTAGTTATGTAGCGGATAGAAAGTTCAGCAGCTGAAATTAGAGCATCGTCAGTGATGTGTACACCATGGAAGATTTCATACTTTTCCTTAAGACCTCGAAGGATGGCAATGGTATCTTCCTTGCTTGGTTCTTCGATGTATACAGGCTGGAAACGACGAGCAAGCGCTGGGTCTTTCTCAATGTGTTTCTGGTATTCCTTAATAGTGGTTGCACCAATAGCGCGAATTTCGCCACGAGCCAATGCGGGTTTTAGAAGCTGCGCCATGTCGCCACTGCCTCCATCCCCTGTTCCTCCTGCGCCAACAATGTTGTGGATTTCGTCGATAAAGAGAATTACCTTTCCTTCCATGCGTTCAACTTCCTTGAGAATGTTTTTCAATCGTTCCTCAAACTCGCCGCGATACTTTGTACCAGCAAGCAAGGAACCAATATCAAGCAGAACAATTTCCTTGTCCTTCAATGATTCAGGCACATCGCCCTTGGCAATGCGGTTAGCAAGGCCTTCAACGACTGCAGTCTTTCCTGTTCCCGCTTCTCCGATCAGGATCGGGTTGTTCTTGGTACGACGAGAAAGAATCTGCATGATACGCATGATTTCCTTATCACGACCAATAACCGGGTCGAGCTTGTCTTCCCGGGCCATAGTGGTGAGGTTACGCGTAAACTTGGCAAGCATACGCATCTTTTTATTCCCGCCCGCTTCACCGCCTTTGTTGTTACGGAATTCCTCTATGGCGCGCACCAAGGCCGGCCGGTCAACTTTAAATTGATCGAGCAGTTCTGATGCCTGATTTTTAATATCTAAGAGTGCAAGAAAGAGATGCTCGGTAGAAACAAAGTTATCTTTGAGTTCTGCTGCAACTTTCAATGAGTGCTCAATTGCTTGAGCAAGGTCTCCAGTCAAAAACATTTGATATGACGGAGCAACGGTTGTATGAGTATCTACAGACTCTATTCCTTCAAGAACTGAGTCGGTCAGCAACATGCTGTCGATATCCATGTGATCAAGCAATGTCACAACATTTGAATCTTCCTGAACGAGCAATGACGCCAGCAAGTGCATGGTGTTTACGTTATTTTGCCCCCGTTCAATTGCCAGCTCATGAGCTCGCTTAATTGCCTCCTTTGCTTTCGTTGTGAATTGATTTAGTGGTGGCATTGGTATGTCTAATTAATTTCTTTGTAAAAGGAATTCTGACCTGCTGCCGTAACTGAATTCAGAGAATCGGTATATTTTATATAGTAGCATTATTGTCTATATTTTTCCAGGATAGATGCGAGCGCAGCAACGGCTTTTGCAACATGATCTTTGGTCGTATTTCGTCCGTATGACATGCGTACTGCACCCCACCCTTCTCCATATATACGTTCGACAACGCCAGATTCATTCACATCCTCATTTTTGCAGGCACTCTTGGCACTAACAGCAATGCCGCGAGCATCAAGTTCTAGTACCAATAACTCGCTATCAAAGCCCTTTAACGCGATATGAGTAACGTGCGGAGTACGTTCAATCTGTTCTGCTGTTATTGTTGCAGAGGGAATATCTTTTTTAATTAATGATTCTGCATATGATTGAAGTTCTGATATGTCACGAGAGTATCCTTCAACATGCTCTTGAGCATACGAAAGCGCATATGCAAAATCGTGAATGAGTTGAATTGGTTCAGTACCTGGACGCAAGCCAAATTCCTGTCCCCCGCCATACTGAATTGCAGCAATTGGGGTACCTCTTTTAACATAGAGCATTCCAATTCCTTTTGGACAATACAATTTCGTTGCACCAAGCGTCATCATATCAATGCCCAATTTCTGTACATTCAATGAAAAATGCAGCGGCGCCTGTGTAGCATCAACGTGCAGAAGGATTGCTGCATCAGGATTGTGCTTGAGTAGGAAGCGTATTCGCTTCGCAATCTCATATATTGGCTGCACAACCCCAATCTCATTGTTCACGTACATCACAGAAACAACTAATGCCTTTATTCCTTCATCAACAACAATTTGTTTTGGGTCGATAATTCCCTGCTCTGTTGCTAAAACAGTAACTGATATTTCTTCTCCAAGTATTTTAACTGTTTCGAGTACAGCTGAATGTTCAGTGTCAGTTGTAACAATGGCAATTGATTCTTTTTCAACACCTTGTGCAAGTAATGCACGAACAGTTCCCTGGAGTGCCAGATTGTCTGATTCAGTTGCATTTGAGGTAAAAACAATTTCATCGCTATGCGCTTCCAATGTCTTGGCAACGAGTGCCCGAGCATCAGAAAGTACCTTTTTGGCTGCCAATCCTTCCTTGTGCAATGCGCTGGGGTTTGCCTGCAGTGCCATTGTTGAAACTTTGGGAAATGACGAGAGCATTTCCTGATCAAGTGGCGTACTCGAGGCAAAATCGAGATAGATGCGATTGCTTTGTGGCAACAGCGTCGTTTTTGAAAAAGACTTGAAAAAACCCATAAAAATAGTATAATGCCTGCTTATGGGACAAAGTATACCATTAATGCTGGTTGTGATAACGATAGTGCTCGCAATTACCGTAGGTATCCTTATTTTTCTCGTAAGTAGGCTGCGAAAGAAGCTTCGTGTATTCATGAATGGCAAGGACGGTGCCAATTTGGAAGACACCCTCTTGGGTCTCACTCAGAAGGTCTCTGGGCTGGAAGATACTCTGGAAGCGCACAAGGAAGGACTGGAATACATTGATGCACGCGTAAAGCGCAGCATTCGTGGATACTCACTCGTTCGATACAATGCATACGATAACGCTGGCGGCGAACAAAGCTTCGCTTCCGGACTGCTGGATGAACTTGGTGACGGATATGTGCTTTCAGTAATCACCAATCGCAACCATGTCGGCGTATACGCAAAGAAAATTATCGCTGGTAAGCCAGAGACTTCCCTCACTAACGAAGAAGCAGACGCACTTACACAAGCTAAACAACCTCTCAATTTATGAACAACACCACAACAATTCGTCCACCAGTAGTCGCAGTCATGGGTCACATCGACCACGGCAAGTCGACACTGCTCGACTACATTCGTAGCGCAAACGTAACCGCAGGAGAAGCTGGGGGTATTACTCAGCACCTGAGTGCGTACCAGATCAGTATTCCCTATCAGGGTACCGAACGTGGCATTACCTTCCTCGACACTCCAGGACACGCTGCCTTCACGGGCATGCGCGAGCGTGGCGCTATTGCTGCTGACATTGCGATTCTTGTGGTTTCAGCTGAAGACGGCGTAAAGGCACAGACAATTGAGGCACTTAACACTATCCGCAATGCAAAGATTCCTTTTATCGTTGCAATCAACAAGATTGACCGTCCTGGTGCAAACATCGAAAAGGCTAAGCAGATGCTAGCTGAACAGGAAGTGTTGGTTGAAGGATATGGTGGGGACATTCCATGGAATGCTATCTCAGCTAAAGTTGGGACCGGTATTCCAGAACTGCTAGAAACAATCCTCTTGGTTGCAGATCTTGAAGAACTACAGGCAACTCCAAGCAAGAATGCGGAAGGGATTATTATCGAATCAAAGCTCGACAAGCAGCGTGGTATTACGGCTACTCTTATGGTTAAAGACGGTACCCTTAAGAAGAGTCAGTTCGTTGTAGCTGGTACAGCAATCACAACAACCCGTATTATGGAAAACTTTCTCGGCAAGACCATTGCTGAAGCAGGCCCAAGCACTCCAGTACAGTTAGTTGGCTTTGACGAAATGCCAAGTGTTGGTGTTCCTGTAGTTGTCTTCGACAAGAAGCGTGACGCTGAGAACTATATTGAAGAGCAGACAGCAACAGTTAAGACTGCTGATGCTCGTACAAAGGATGGCGAGAAGGTTGTTCCTATCATCATCAAGACTGACGTATACGGCACTGCAGAGGCTGTAGAGCGCGAGATCAAGAAGATGAACGTGGAAGGACTCCATATCCGCATTATCACCAAAGCCGTTGGAAACATCGGCGAGGCTGATATTAAGCATGCTCAGGGTGACAAGGATACTATTATCCTTGGTTTCAATGTAATTATTGATAAGAGTGCACACGATATTCAGGAAAAGGTTCAGGCAACTGTGCAAACTTTCGACATCATCTACAAGCTCACAGAATGGCTTGAGGTTGAGCTTGAAAAGCGTCGTCCTCGCATTGAGACTCGTGAAGTGATTGGTACCGCAAAAGTACTGAAGACTTTCTCAAAAACTAAGGAGCGTCAGGTGCTTGGTTGCCGTGTTGAATCCGGCAGCATCACTGACGGCGCAAAGGTGTCAGTGATTCGTCGTGAATTCAACCTGACAACCGGTACTGTTGTTGAACTGCAGCAGGCTAAGCAGAAGGTGCGTGAAGTAACTGACGGAGAGTGCGGCATCCTTGTTGAATGCAAGAACGACATCGCTCCTGGTGACATCTTAGAAGCGTTTATCTACGTAACAAAATAAAATGACACAACTAGCAGCAAAACAGTCACCACGTGACCAGAAGATCGAAGAACAGGTAAAGGAAATGGCTGCTCGCGTTATTGAACGCGAAAGCAACAAGACTGCTCTTATCACCGTTAACCGCGTTGAATTATTTGAAAAGGGTCGTCGCGCTACCATCTACATCACTGTCATGCCAGAAACCGGCGAAGAGTCAGCCTTAAACTTCCTGAAGCGCAAGCGTGCTGACATGCGTGACGAGATAAAGAAGTTCCTCAAGATCCGTACTATCCCCTTCCTGGACGTAGAAATTGATCTAGGAGAAAAGGCTAGCCGACGTATCGACGAACTGTTGAAACAATAGTAAGATAGTGAGGCCCGTAATCGGGTCTGGTGGCCAAGTGGTAAGGCGGTTCTCTGCAAAAGAACTATACGCGAGTTCGATTCTCGCCCAGACCTCCGTACTGTTTAACAATACGAATAGCTAATGCCCGAGTGGTGGAATGGTAGACACGAGACACTTAAAATGTCTTCCGCTTTAGCGGGTGTGGGTTCGAGTCCCACCCCGGGCACCCTGTTGAAATAAAATACCTTTTAGGGTATTATTTCACTTGCTGTGTACAAGGTGCTGGGATGGTGGAATTGGTATACACGTTAGTCTTAGGAACTAATGCCGCAAGGCTTGGGAGTTCAAGTCTCCCTCCCAGCACCTTGTACATAGGTACACGTACGCGCTCATAACTCAGTTGGTAGAGTAGCTCCCTCTTAAGGAGACGGTCGTGGGTTCGAATCCCTCTGAGCGCACCACATTACACACAAAAGCCCCATATTTATGGGGCTTTTGTGTTGTCTCAAAATCCCTTATATTCATTGACAATTTGACAATTTTGTGCTATGATAAAAACAAATAAATTTGTAACTTAAAAACTAAAGATATGCCAAAATTAATCACGTTCCTTTCTCCCAAAGCCGGGAACTGGTACATCACCACCAAATTTGACAAGGAGATTGATTCCTTTATGTATGATCCAAAGAATACGACGGACCCAACAAAGAATCCTCCCTCCCTGATAATATTAGGATGGCCATTCGGAAAAGGTTTGACCAAACTAGAATTTACAGAGCTCGTTTCTAACGAAGAAACAGCAAAGAGTGCGACAATTGATAATCCTGGTAATCCAGACCACGGTAAGCAGAAATACAAATCTTATCGAAAATTTCTCACCTCTAATTTAATAATTGGCACTCGCCAAGAGTTTGTCGACCACTTAAATAAAGTTGAGTCACACCCAGCAGTTGTAGAAATTACAACAAACGACGGTGCGAGTATCGAAATGATCCTTCAAATTTCATTTGAAATTCTGCATCCTCTTTTAACAAAGACGGTTGAAGATTTCTTAGTGTATGGCACATCCTTTGTGGTTGAAGCATTTCGTCTCTGGGGAAATAAACATAGTTTTATACAAAATAGAGCTATTAATACCAATGACGACCCTACTGTAAAAGACGATGTCTGGGACAGAATAGATGCTTTGAACAAGAAAGAGTTTGGTGCCGTAGGATTTAATGTATGCAAAGTGGCAGTTATCGCAGTTGATATTGCGGAACGCTCAAAGGGTTTTCTTGATTCTGAGCAAGATATTGCAAAAGAAGAAAATAAATCTAAAGCAGCGGTATTCACTAAACAAACTGGCCTTGAGCTTAACAAACTTCAAGATGCACAGAATGACACAGAACTTAAATTCCGCGAAAGAGACGCTGACATCAAAATCAAAATGGTTAAACAATCTGCTAACGGCTTAGCTAAAATCAATGCAGCCTGGGGCGGGAAAAAAGGACTAGACCGTTTGTATTTAGGTGGCAACCACGCAAGTCCTATGCAAGACTTGGTAGAAGCAAATCTTGAGATTACCGATTTTGCAGATGATGGTACTGATCAAAGAAGACGGCCATTTAAAAGAAGGGGGGAAATTAAAAATGCTTAATTTTTTTGAAAAAATTTTCGCAACGATTAATACTCCTCCATTCATCTTTTGCGCTTTAATTCTCATTCTACTCTTCCTTGGAAGAAAGATGTTACGGAAGCGAGCGCAAACGTTCAAAAATTTAGGGATTATTCCTTATCTTTTAATCTTCCTATTAATAATCGTATTGGGGGGAAGCGTTATGCTATGGCACTTATTCGGCTGGTACATCCTATGGGCACTACTTCTAATACTAGCAGTGGTTCTAATCTGGATGTTTTTTCCAAGAGATTTGTTTTCCTTTTCATGGAAAATGGATTTTGGGATTAAAAGCTGGTCTGCATTATGGTGCAACACCTTATTAGTGTTAGCGATTATTGCATCCATTGTAATCGTGTGGCGAGTTTGCCTGTGGGGATATGACGTATACAACGGTAAGGAAAAAGTTCCTACCCCGAGTTTGCCTCCAAAAACCACAGAAATGAAAGCCTCAGAAACCTCCAGTGATCCGTATCCTAAATATACAACCGTATATGCGGGTACAACACGACACTTCAAGGCAAAGGATACATGTAAATATCAAGGCATAATGTACGGACATATTATTAAGCCCCCAAGACATGTAAACGTTGTTCAAGAAAGAATTGGTGACGGATCATACGCTATTATTGTCACAGACACAGACTGCGACATAGAGCTAGCAAACACTCCTTTTAACTAAACTGTTCTTTGCACAAAAACCAAAGACCTTCGGTATATACCGAAGGTCTTTTTTCTTTGCCTATTTAGGATATTGCAGTTCAGTAACTGACGGAGGAACGAACGTTTGTTGTTTGCCGTTAATGGTGAGACCACTAAGTCCAAGCGTATTGCCTAGAAGTGTGATGAGACCAAAGACGCTAAACATAATCACAAACCCCACAATTCCCCAAAGCATATGATCCTTGCCTTCCTGACGCTTATCCTTATCGCCAGCGTTTCGGATGAACTGAAACACACCCCAGATGAATATAACGAACGCAACGATGAATGCAAACTCGATTGCCGGATTGACGATGTTTGCATTAACCCTAGAAAGCGTAACGTCTAGCGCGTCCCCTGTTTGTGTGGCGGCATAGGCGATCATGACAACACTATATTCCTAGGACTGATGTAGATGTGCCGCAAGTACCTGCCGCCTGATTGTATTTCAATCCTGGAGGACAAGTAACTGCTGGTGAGCCAGACATAGTATCAACGCCAGTTACGCTTCCTGCTAGGCGGATGATTCCCCATACAGCAGTTGCAACAAACAAGCCGATCAAGCCGTTGATCATCGCCTTGCGAAGATCAGCAACCTTAGTTGCGTCTGTGTTCATGATAAAACGCAATACGTTGTACAAGAAGTACACTGTCATCAGGATAGTGAGGACAGTCACTGCTAGACGAAGGTATACAAGACCCTGACCAACGAATGAGTTAATATAGTTAAAATTTGGGTTCTGAGCCAAAGCTACAGCGGGTACAAGAAGAGTAGAGAGTGCACTAACATTAAAAATTGCTTTTTTCATAATTAATTATTTGCTTATTCCTGGTTAAGTACAGGTATAAAAAGTATACCACGAAACGCTTTGTCTAGCAGTGGATTACTTAGACGCCTTATCAATGCTCAGGGGGTCAGTCTGGAGTAGTGGAACGGCAGTATCCAGACCAAAGGTGGTAGTAACGATACGGATGATTCCCCAGACTGATACCATAACAAATAATCCGATAAGTCCCATATAGATAAACTGCTTCCCTTCTTCCTTGTCGGTCTTTTCCGATGAGCGGACAAATTTGAATACACCCCATAGAAAGACTACGAATGCCAATGTGAAGATACCAGGGATAATAATTGCTCCGATAATACATTTTGCCCAAATAGCAATATCAAGGAGTGTCTTGAACTTAATGGCACTACAAGTGGCTGCAGCCTTTTGGTCAGCTGTGCTTGGAGCTAGCGCTGCATTATATGACGCGTTATCCGTATTAACAGTGCTGGATCTTGGAGCTGTTTGACCACTCACGGTAGGCTCATAGTCTATACACGCTCTTTGCATGGTGGTACTAAGCGTTCCCCCTGTATGACAACAGGCATATTCATTCTGCTGATTTAGAGGCATACACGCAGAATCAGGAGGAGTTTCCCCGTCTTGCTGAGCAGCAGCAGTGCTTAACGATGCTTCGTACGTAGTACACTGCTTGTCATTCACCGCACTTGTATCAAGCGATGGACTGCAGCACGCATCGTAGTTGGCACTATTAATAGCTCCACAACTTTCCTGTGCGTTAACACGAGGAGCTCCTAGGAATATAGAACTAAGTACAAGAAGGGCAATAAAGATTTTTTTCATACTATTTAACTATACTATTAACTGTTCCAACAATGGCACTGGTAATGGTCCATGCTCCCAGAATAAGCAGCGTCCCTATGATGGTATACAGAAACATATTCTTTGCCTCCTTCAACTGGTCTGGCTTTCCGCGAGCAAAAATGAACTTCAAGCCTGCCCAAATAAAGGCAAGGATAATCAACGGCAATGCGATGCGAATAACGATACTCAATATCTTATTAATTGCTTCTGGAATAGTACTAATGCCGCTAAGAGGGTTTTGAAGTTGAATGTTGAGACCCTGGTTTGTCGCAGGAGTAGTTTTAACTCCCCCAAATGTCTGATCTGGTGATGCGGTTGTTTTAACCCCACCGAATGTCTGATCTGGAGCCTGTGCATATGCAGCCGTACCTAGTGACAACACGAGCATTGCTAGAAATCCGAACATAAAAAGTTTTTTCATACTGTACATCATATATTAATTTGCGAAGAAGAATAAGTCGTCATGATACCCTAGGGCGAATAAAAGTGTTCGGACAATGACCCACGCACAGAGCATGAGCAACAATCCCAATACCATTTTCTTAGCCATGCTCCCCAACTTCGCATGCTGGCCTGGCTTTCCCTGAGCAGCAATATAGCTGTAGCCAAGATAGATAACCATAATAACAAACAACGGTAACAGTAGTGTCTTAAAGAAAAATGACAACAAGTTGTTAGCCAGCTGCATAACGGAATTTAAGTTACAGTCAGGACCATCGCACGGAATAAGTCCTGAGCCAGTTGATGCCGTTGAGGACACTACGGGAGCCGCAGGGGTTGTAGTTGTCGTAGTAGATGGAGTAACTGTCTTTGTGGTTGTCGTAGTAGCAGGTACAGCTTCTTGATCTGTGCGGGTTGTAAAAGCACAGCTTGTAATATCCTCAATGTACTTGTGGTTGGCATCAAGAACTACAACACGATATGGGGTTGCGGCTTTCAGCGATTGAAAGGCGTAAATTACAGCCTTGCCATCCGGAGTATCGAATACATTGTATGCGTCTATAAGGTCAGTAGAGGCGGCACCGGTAGTCTTGCCCTGAAGAAGATATACCGTTACCCCGCTCATGCGATACGCCTCTGTATTTGACGCGATAGTCAGCCGCGCAATATCTACCCCAACCAGACTGGCGGTACAACCGAAAGAGTCAGCATGCACCCTGTTCAAAGGCAGTACGAGGGTGACGACAAACAGCGCAATAGCAAGTACTCTGGAGTATCTAATTAATCGTACTTTGAAGGTCGCGTGTTGCATCATAAATGGCTGTTTGCGTATCAGCAGTGTTGCTGTTTACGTTGTTAATCATATCACGGAAGATAACCTTGGTACTAGCAGGATTTGGATCGGGCCATGAAAATGCCGATAGAGCAGACTGGAAAAATACTGATACGTACGGATTGCTCTGCGAGATCTGCAGCAAGTCACGACGCACCGGGGGCAATGAGAACTGCTTAGACAATGCATCAATGCTGGTACTAGCAGCCATCTGGCTAGCTGCAGCATATGCGGCAACAGGATTAGGGGCTTTTGCCATGATGCCAACTGAAATGAAAGATCCGTAGGTAACGGCACGGCCTGTTGCCGAACTCTGGAACATCTTGGTAACGTCAAAGTTCAAGTTCGGATTCTGAGACTGAATGGTAAAGAGTTCGCTAGCACGTCCGATGTAGAAGGCGCTCTTCCCTGCCAAGAAATTCTGTAAGCTCTCTGAGAGCGAACCATTCCATGTATAGTTGTTAGTTGTAGGGTTTGAGAAGCTAGTATAAAAATTAAGGGCTTCAACAGTTGGAGGAACCTCCGTTGCACTTGTACCCTGATTGAGTGTTACCTGCTTGTTGGTAACAATGGTATTTCCCGTCTGCAAGAACAAGGTTGAGAGAATGTCTCTAAAGTGCAAGACATTTGTCGTCTGCCCCATCGCAATTGCGCTTTGTGTGATTTGCTGACGAGCGTCACGCTTCGTGAGCAAAGGAATAGTAGCTTGAAGATCGTCCCATGTACTTGGCGGAGAAAGAAAGTTCTTAGACGCAAGGATGTCCTTGTTGTAATAGACAACCATTGGGTCAACCAGCAGCGGCAATGCGCCTACACCAGTCGCAGATAGAAATAGCTGTGCGCCATCAATATTAGTGTCGCGAAACGTTCTCTCTGTATATGCACTAAACGGAATTGTGTACAGCTTGCTGCTTAACTGCGGATACTGCTCGGCGTTAATTAATACCAAATCAGGAGATTGACCGTCAGCAAGGGTAGTAATCAGTTCCTGATAAAACGTATCAGGACTGTGCTGGGTATAGTTGAGCGTATAGCCGTAGTTCTCGCTATTAAAGTTATCAACATACTTCTGCATTTCTGACATAGGAAGTACTCCCCACACCACCACAGAACCTGCTGGTGTAGTGGAAGTGGTTGTTGATGATGAAGAAAAGATACCAGAGAATACCGCAACTGCGATGACGAAACCGACGATGAATACGATGATGAGAATAGTTTGAAATGATGATTTCATAAAGGTTTACTTACCAAAAAGTATACCATAGTGATGTGCACCGGCTGGCAGCGCATCTGCTAATTTCTTAAACCCAACGGTAGTCAACAATGTTTCTGCCATTGTTTGGTTAAACACATGGTGCGGCTGTGGCCCCATACCGCCAAATGATTCAGTCCAATCAACTACAGCAATCTTGCCGCCGGTCTTCAGCACACGAAATGCTTCCTTGAGCATTGAGGCTTTGTCATCAAGCAAAAACAGTACATTGAAACACAGCACAACATCCACGCTTTCATTAGCGAGTTTAGTGCCTTCATTAATTTCTATGTCTCCCCATAATGCATGGAGATTAGTTAGCTTGCGATCATCCGCATCACGAGTGATTCTCGTAACCTGATCTTTTTTTATTTCAATAGCAAATACTTGCCCCTGGGGGACAAGACCTGCTGCGGCATACGAAACAAAACCGCTTCCCGCACCAAAGTCAGCAACGGTATTGGTTGACTGAAGGTGTACAGCCCCAAGCGTTTCGAGAGGATCCATGAACATGCACATAGTATAGCTTGAAAATTTTTTTCAAGCTATCAATATTGCACTAGAGACAAGTGACTGATGCCAGACTGTCGCCTGCACGAAGCTTCATGATGGTAACGCCCTGAGTTTGGCGCCCACTTGATGGAACAGTGTTCAAATCAACACGAATCACCTGTCCTTTCTTAGACATTGCAACAAGTTCCATGTCATTCTGCACAACCTTTCCTACCATAAGTGCTCCTGTCTTCGCAGTTACCTTAGTAGTCTTGATACCTGAACCGCCGCGCTTCTGAATCTTGTATTCCTTCATGGCAGTTTTCTTGCCGATACCGTTAGCACTCATTGCGAGGAAGAAGTTATTGTCTTCTGACACTACGACATCAGCACCGATGATCACGTCACCCTTGCCCAGCTTCATTGCACGCACGCCTCCGGCAGTACGTCCCATCTCACGAATGTCTGTCTCTTCGAAACGAATAGACTGACCAAGCGCTGTTGCAAGAATAACGCTGCTGCCTTCCTGTACCCGAAGCACTGCTTCAAGCTCATCCTTCTCTTCAAGACGGATAGCGATAATACCGCTGCGGCGAACATCCTTAAAGCTCTCATACGAGATCTTCTTGGCAGTTCCCTGCTTGGTGATAAGCATAAGAGATGCCTTTTCTGCCTTTGCCTTTTTAGGCACAGCAAGAATAGAAGTCACCTGCTCATCAGCGCTCAATGAAAGGAAGTTCATAATAGACTTGCCCTTTGTCGCACGCTTGCCTTCTGGCAACTCATACATCTTGATCTGGTATGCCTTTCCGCGATTGGTGAAGAACAGCAAGTCGCTGTGCGTATCTGTTGTTAACAAAATTGTTACAAAATCTTCCTCCTTTGTTTCAAGGTCGATAACTCCAACACCGCCACGCTTCTGGATCTTGTATTCTGTAGGGTCAGTACGCTTTACGTATCCCCCTGCAGTAAATACCAAGACTGAATCCTTTTCAGGAACTAAGTCTTCATCTGAGATAGCCTTGTTGCCAGTATTAACAATCTTTGTCTTTCGTTCGTCCGAATACTTGTCACGAATTTCAACTAGCTCATCTCCGATAACCTTGTAGATTTTCTTTGCGCTTGCAAGCAATGCTTCAAGTTCAGCAATCAATGTCTGTTTTTCTTTCAATTCCAATTCAACAGCCTTGCGTTCAAGACCAGCAAGCTTCTGCAAACGCATTTCCAAAATAGCAGTTGCCTGAAGATCAGAGAATTTGAATTCCTTGATCAGGTTAACCTTAGCCAATGCAGCATCCTTTGATTCGCGGATGATAGTGATAACACGATCAATATGATCAAGCGCTTTCTTCAGACCGAGCAAGATATGCTCACGATCCTTTGCCTTCGCAAGGTCATAAGCCGTACGGCGACGTACAACGACTTCACGGTGTGCAATGAAGTACGTCAAAATAGACTTCATTGAAAGCGTCTGTGGAGTTCCATCAACAAGTGCCACCATATTGTAGTGGAAGCTCTGTTCGAGCTGAGTGTGCTTGTATAAAAAGTTCAATACCTTCTGAGGGTTTACACCGCTCTTAAGCGTAACAACAACGCGCATATCCTTAGTTGAAAGCTCATCAAGCCCCTTAATTCCTTCAAGTTTCTTTTCCTGTACGAGCGCTGCAATAGATTCAACGAATGTTGCCTTGTTCACGCGATATGGGAGTGAAGTAATGATGATCTGGTATGAACCGTTCTTCATTTCAATGATTTCCGCTTCACCACGACAGACAACGCCTCCACGGCCAGTTGCACTGGCATGCAAAATGTCAGCCTTGTTAAAGGCTAGTCCTCCTGTTGGGAAGTCAGGACCCTTAACGATTTCCGCAATGTCTTCGTTAGTAGCGTCATCCTTTTCAATCAACATCAAACAGGCATCGATGATTTCTCCAAGGTTGTGTGGAGGAATGTTCGTTGCCATACCAACGGCAATACCCAAAGTACCGTTCAATAGCAGGTTTGGTACCGCTGAAGGAAGCACTGACGGTTCCTTTCGGGTCGAGTCATAGTTAGGACGGAAGTCCACGGTATCCTTTTCGATATCGCGAAGCAGTTCAGATGCAATCTTAGACATACGAGCTTCGGTATAACGCATTGCAGCCGCATTATCGCCATCGATTGAACCAAAGTTACCCTGCCCCTGAATAAGCGGATAGCGCATTGAGAAATCCTGAGCAAGGTTAACCATCGCATCATATACAGATGAATCACCGTGCGGGTGATACTTACCAAGCACGTCACCGACAACAGTCGCGCTCTTACGATACTTCGCAGTTGCTGTAAGGCCGTTTTCATACATCGAATACAAAATACGTCGATGCACGGGCTTCAAGCCGTCACGAACGTCAGGAAGTGCACGGTCAGTAATAACAGACATGGCATAGTCAATAAATGACTCGCGCATTTCTGTCACGATATTCACCGCAACGACATTCTGACGTGGTTCTGCTGGAACAGCTTCAATTACAGGTTCTTTCTTAGCCATATAGTGTAGGTATTATAGCTTATTTTGAGCTAAAAAGCGATTGGATTTTTTCTAAAAGTGTTGCATAAGCAGAGGTAATTGCAGCCTCTGGATCATGCTTTGGAGCAGCAGGACGCGCGTAGGTATAAATCATAATAATGATAAGAACTCCTGCAATACAGCCAGTTGCAATAGTGGCAATGCGGGTACGAACGTGTAATGGTTTTCCCTGCAGGAATCTCATAGATGCTATCCTTGAGGCTCTAGTAATAAGATATATCCTTCCTTTCCATCAAGATCACGGCGCTTCAGCGTTGCCTTATCCTGCGGTTCGTTCTTGTCCTGACCTCCTTCCTTCAAGAAGAGACTGAGGTTTGCAGCATTGTATTCATAAGGAATAACTACGTTAGGATCAAATGACACTGCAGTCTTGTATGCCTTAGCTGCAGTTAGCTCCAATGAGTCGCTGCCAACTGGCACAAAGATCATGTCAGCATTTGATGCAATTTCCTTTGCATCCGCAGACATAGTCTTGTCATCTGTTAGCAATCCAAGGAACGCAATCTTGATGCCATCAAGCTCAAATCCATACACAGTGTTATTGTATGTCTTGCCGTCTAGCACGACAGTGCTTGGTGCACCGTTAATAAGTAGCTCGCGAACTTCATAGTTCCCTGGCCCGTCTAGTACGAAAGGTTCCTTGTCGCCAAGGGTAACGGTTTCAGGACCGTTGGTGTCTATAGTATTAGTCGTAACGAGAGCGATATCAGCACCAAAGCGAGGAATCTTGGCAAATGCCTTAGATTCCTTTGAGGGAGGATTGATAGCGATAGTAAGATCTCCTAATGTCAGTTTAAAATAGGACTTTCCGAAATATGTGATAACCATGGGGATACTATACCAAAAATGGAAGAATAAAAAAATAGCCTTCTCTATATTAGAGAAGGCTATCGAGTGTATAGTAATGCACTATACTTTTTTCTTTTTTTCAAGCTCTTCGATTGATGCTCCGATCAAATTCAGTTTTTCAACACTCTTTTTAATCTTTTGCAAGAAATAACCTGAGACTTCAGCAGACTCTTTAGCTACTTCAAGAAAAAATTCCTTTGAGATAGCAACAATTTCTTTTTCACTGTCTTCCTGCAGACCCTCAAGATATTCAACCATTGCTTCTTTCACCCAAGTGTTCCTAACATACGGGCTAATCATAATGGCAGCAGTAACAATCATCACAATTATGGTAGTGGCAATATCATTATTATCTTTTGAATGAAAGACAGGTAGACTGATATTGCTTCGCAAAAATATACCGCCTAAGACAGCCCCTGCGGCCATAACAATAAGACAGGTAAAGAGGTTTGCGGCAGTCATGCTCTTCTTTTCTTTGGCTTTTGCCAATAAGTCTTTTATTTCCATGATTTATATTTAGTTTTTAAATGAAATTTCTTAATTAAGATAATAACACATTTTGACTTAAAAGTCAATGAACCCTACTTCCCATTTCCCTTGCAAATCCTTATTTTTAATGCTATCTTTCCATTACTCAACCGAGTATTAATCACAGCCCTTTTGGACTAACCCCTCCCCGACCAAGCCTTTGAGGCAGTCAGGTTGGAATCCGAAAGGTGGTTTTTAGCCACCTTCGAGGTGGCATTTTTTAATTTTATGAACGAAGAAGAAACAAACGTAATCGCTACTGAAGAAGTAGTAAACAACGAACCACACCGCGCAATGATGGATGAGATCGTTGAAGGTCCCGTAATCGCAGTTGATAAGGCTGCTATCTACGTTGACCTTAAGCCGTTCGGTACAGGTATCATTTACGGTCGCGAATTCATCGCGGCTCGTGACCTGATCCGAAAGACAAACATCGGTGACGTTATCAAGGCGAAAGTCGTTGATATCGAAAACGAAGACGGTTATGTTGAACTATCATTGAAGGAAGCTAAGCAGGCATTGATCTGGAACGAAGCTGAAGAAGCTATCAAGTCAAAGGCGATGTTTAACCTTACTATCAAGGATGCCAACAAAGGCGGACTTATCATTGACTGGCAGGGTGTGTCTGGATTCCTTCCAGCCTCTCAGCTTAAGCCTGAGCACTATCCTCGCGTAGAAGACTCTGACAAGGACAAGATTCTTGTAGAGCTTAAGAAGCTTATCGGTACCTCGTTTGCAGTTACAATGATTTCTGCAAATCCTAAGGACGGCAAGCTTATCTTCTCTGAAAAGGACGGTTCTCCGGAAGAGCGTCAGGAAGTGGTGAGCAAGTACAATGTTGGAGACGAACTAGACTGCGAAGTAACTGGTATCGTTGACTTTGGTGTATTCCTTAAGATCGAAGACGGTCTTGAAGGACTTGTACACATTTCTGAACTTGACTGGGG
>JAQBRC010000029.1 GCA_028286705.1 Candidatus Nomurabacteria bacterium | reverse complement strand
GAAGGCATTGGAACTTTCCCCTACAGATCCGCAGATTTATACTGTCTATGCGCAGACGCTCTTGTATAAGGGTGATATAGTTGGAGCGAGAGGTATGGTTAATAAGGCGCTTGCTTTGAGCAAGGACTATATGCCAGCAGTTACACTTAAGGAGGCATTACACTAATTATGATTATTACAAGACTGTCAGGAGGAATGGGGAATCAGATGTTTCAATATGCGGTGGGAAGAGCGCTGGCTATTAAGAATAATGTCGCATTGGGGCTCGATACTTCAATGTTGCTTGATAGAACACCGCGAAAAAAACAGTTCACCTTTAGGGAGTACGAACTGTCAGCATTTACCATTGATGCAGAGATTGTTCCGCAGGCAACGGTTCCTTTCTTATATAAAACCATGCCTGGAACCGTTGGCATATATCTTGATTACCTCAGAAGAAAGTTTCTACGGCTTTCGGGAACTGAAAAGGGTACGGGTTTTGACGGGTCAATTCTTTCTCTTGGTACTGGTTCGTACTTAAGCGGATATTGGCAGAGCGAAAAATATTTTAATGAAATAGAGGGGGTTATCAGAAAAGATTTTTCTTTGAAGGTGCCACTGTCTGAAAAAGCGCAGTATGTCTTAGGGCTGATTGAATCGAAACCTTCTATTTCGTTGCATGTTCGACGGGGTGATTATGTGAGCGACAAGAACGCTCATGATATTCTTGGACTTTCTCCCATATCATATTACGAGGCCGCGATAGCCGTGATGCTTGAAAAAGAACCGCGGGCTTCATTTTTTGTCTTTTCTGACGATATTGAATGGTGCAAAAATAATTTAACTATTAATGCAGAGCATGTGTTTGTGGAGGATATGCCAGGCTATGAACACATGACTTTAATGAGCAAGTGCAAACATAATATTATTGCCAACAGCAGCTTTTCTTGGTGGGGTGCATGGCTTAACAGCAATGCTAACAAAATTGTTATAGCTCCTAAAAAGTGGTATAACAATAAAGCTTTTAACAATGATGATTTGATTCCGGATCATTGGATTACCCTATAATAATAATCATTTATGCAGACTATAAAAAAACACCTTAAGGAACTGTATTATTTTCTCTTCCAGAGTTTCATTAGCAAGGAAGGGGCGGAGGTAGACTTTTGGAAAGATTTTCTGGCACAGGTTCAGTTATGGTATCGGGGAGAGCTACCGCTATTATATGGAGAGCCTGCACCTTCTGTAGAACGTAAGATCGTCGTTCATTCTGTAAAAGACAGTGCAATTCTGACATGGTTTGAAGTTCACCAGAAAACAAAATACCGTGAAGACTTGCTGCTTGAAAAGGATGCATTTGCAGGCATGAAAATATTGGATGTCGGGTCAGGGCCTTATCCAAGTGCCGCTGTATTTGAAGATGCTGAATTGTATTGTCTCGATCCTTTACTTGCAGACTATATCAAGATAGGGTTTCCTCTTCATTATTACAACAATGTTAAGTTTATCAGCGGTACATCAGAAAATATTCCTACTGAAGATAATTTCTTTGATGCTATTATTTCCGTGAATGCCATTGACCATGTAAACGATCTAGCCGCAACAGGACTCGAGCTAAAGAGAGTATTAAAGTCAGGAGGGAAGATGCGAATGCATATCCACTATCACAAGAAAGTTGTTACCGAACCTATTGAAATGAATGATGAGGTGGTAAAGAAAGTGTTTAGCTGGTGCGAAGGATTTAAGAAGATCAGTGAGTCTAAAGACAAGCGAGGTTTTGCATTAACTGACGACAGTGAAATGTATACCGTCTGGTCTAACTAATACTATGTCTGAAACACCCCTAGTCTCTATTCTCATGCCAACCTATAACGGTGCGGCATATATTGCGAGAGCAATAGAGAGTGTTATGGCTCAGACGTATCAATCGTGGGAATTGATTATTGTTGACGACGGTTCGACTGATACGACAGCAGAAACAATCACTCAATTTCTTTCAGATGAAAGAATCAAATATTTGAAGAACGAAAATAATCTTGGTATTCAAAAGACACTCAACAGGGGATTGAAGGAGGCCCTGGGGAAATATATTGCTCGTATTGATGACGACGATCGATGGATTGAGCTACAGAAACTTGCACTGCAAGTGCAGTTTTTGCAGGATAACTCCGATCATGTGCTTGTAGGTACGGGGGTAATTATTGTTGATGAAGAAAGTAAGGAATTGATCCGGTATCTGTTGCCGCAGACTGATGCTAATATACGAAAAAATATTCTTGGAAAGAACTGTTTTGTGCATTCAAGTGTTATGTTTAAAAAAGATGCTGCGTTTAAAGTTGGAGGATATGACGAATCAAAGCAGGCACTTCACATGGAAGACTATGATCTCTGGTTCAAGATTGGCACTATTGGAAAATTTGCAAACCTTCCGCTACACGCAATTATGTTTACGTTACGTGAGGGGGGATTAAGTTCTCGGAACAAAATCACTCAGGCCAAAAAAGCATTTACACTGGCAAAAAAATACAAGGATAAGTATCCCGGTTATTATTTTTCAGTCATCCGCTCGACAATACGACTTGTCGTATACGGGTTTATCCTACAATTTCCAATCAAGGTATTTGTGAACAGATTAGCGAAATGGTACAAGGAGAACTGGTAGGGACTGCTTGATAAGATCAGTCTTGGGTAGGCGCATAAGGATTCTGTACAGTGTTTTGAGGGACCATTTTAGAGGTACGGGGCACTTTTCTTTTTTGAGGATAGGAATCCATTTTTTATAAAAAGTAGTTTCTCCCACGAAGACATTCTTGTTGTCAGCAGTCATGTTGTCATCATGTCTTCGTATGTGTACCAATACTTCTGGTACGACATCAACTTCGTATTCTTTTGCAATGCGTAGCCACATGTCCCAATCTTCAGCGTACCGTAGCGTTTCGTCGAATGTTCCTATTGTAGTAAACACTTCTCTTTTGATAAGCACGCCACTGCCGCTAGAAAGTATCTTGTTTCCTTTCAATAGAGCTAAAAACACCTTGCCTCGAATGCTTGTATCAAGCTTGGTCTTATGGCTTTCCATATCTGGATTTCCTACTGTATTGATAACGTCGTAGTCACAGTAGACTAGTCCCAGACGTGAAAAAGAAGTGTGCTCAAATAGCTGTAGCTGCTGCGCAAGCTTAGTAGGAGTCCATAGGTCGTCTGCATCAAGGAATGCGATATAGTCAGCGGTTGATTCTCGTATGCCAGCATTTCTTGCAGAACTTAAGCCGGCATTTTCTTTTGTAACAATGCGAACAGGTATGGAAGACTGTGCAGCATATGCAGATACAATCGCATTCGTATTATCTGTTGAGCCATCGTCTATGACGATAATCTGTTGAGGGCGGAGCGTTTGTCGTACTACTGATTCCAGTGCCGCCACAATAAATTGCGCGCCATTATATACGGGTATGACAACATCAACGTTATTGTTCATTGCGCTCCCAGTTTTCCCAGACAAATTCATAATGATAGGTGCGGTGATGAGTCTTTTCCAATGCTTTCTGGATGGCTTCCATTCGCTCAACAGCATTCGGAACAAAGTTATGGAACTGTACTTGGATGTTCTTGATCTTTAAGATGTCGCCAGTTGCGATGAGCTGTTCAAGCAGGTCATATTCTCCGCCTTCAATGTTGATCTTGATAAGATCAACGGGCTTGTTAAGTGTTTGCATAAATTCATGTGCATTAACCATTGCAATCGTTAACTGAGCCTCACTTTCCTTGATAGTGGATGTTCCTCCTTCGGCAAGGTTGATAGTCATATTCTCATTTTTTATACCCAATCCAGTTTCGTGAATAATGATGTTCTTGTTATTCTTGAAGCGCTTCTGTATTTCGAATGCAAATTCCTTAACAGGTTCAAATACGTGAATGGTGCATCCATGCATGTTGGAAATAACGCTCACCCAGTCTCCCTTGTATCCCCCAACGTCAATAACAAGAGAGTTCTCGTTAAGGTCATAGTCAACGCGAAGCGTTGCGTCTCCGTTTGCCTGATACCAGGCTCGTTCGCGACCCTGTCGCTCAACGTATTCCTTGTCAGCAGGGAAGCTGTATATGGCACGCGCGAGGCGATACATATAGTGTGGGGCATGGGCAGTGTAGGGAGTAACTTTTCGGATAGCTTTGCTGAGAGTTTTTAAAGGGCCACGAACAATGCCTTCTTCGCGGATATCTGTAATAAAAGTGTTTGATAGTTTTTTCATATAATAGGCTGCTTTTGCAAATGGATAAAAGAAGGAGTTGAGCTTTTTTCGAAAGGTCAAAAAGCGGAGTTCTTTCTTGAATAAAGGAGTGCGGACTATCGATAGATA
>JAQBRC010000025.1 GCA_028286705.1 Candidatus Nomurabacteria bacterium | reverse complement strand
AGTTATTGCTTTAGTAATTATAACCTCTGCAGTGGTAGTGATGTTAGAAGCGAATGTTATTGTGTCGTTTGCACTAGCGGCATTGATAGCATTTTGAAGGCTGAAGCCTGTTGCCACTAATGCACCGTTATTTACAGTAGAGTGCAATACAGGATTAAGAGCTGAGTAAGCAGGAGTACCGCCGATAGCAGGGGTGGAAGCCACCAGTGAAGCATCAGCGATTGACTTAACATAGATATCCTGAGGATCAATCTGTGCACGACTTCCTTTCGCCAATGTTACCTTGTAAGGCAATACAGAGTTTGGAAGTGTGATGTTCGTAATAGTACATGCAGGATTAGCGGGGTTGTCTATACCAGTATAGACCGCACCTGTTTCGTTGAAAGAAGAGTTGCTGTCGAATGAGATAGAGTCAACACCGCAAGCGTATGTTGATGCGCCAGTTGCATACAATGCAACGCCGCCCCACCCGTTTCCAAGGGTAGTAACACCTGTAAAAGCAAGATTCTTTGAGTCACTAATCGCAATGCCGTTACCGCCATTGTTTTGTGCTGACAATCCTGAAAAATGAGAGCCAGAGACACCGTTGATGTCAAAGCCAGACTTCTTCATGTTACTGATAGTAACGTTGTGAACTGTCAGGTTGCTAACACCTTGTGCGCGCAAACCATAGTTTGCAATAGGAGTAGGAGTGTTAGTAATAGTAAAGTTTTCAAGAGTTACGTCGTTTGCTTGCACCTTGAAGCCATCAGACTGGGCAGTCAGCTGGAATACTGTTCCAGTTGATAGGTCTGTTCCAGCACCATGAATAGTGATGCCTGATTTAGCAGCAAGAACAAGAAACTGACTTGCGCTGTATGTGCCAGCTGCAACATTAATTGTGTCGCCAGGCTGTGCTGCATCGATAGCAGCTTGCATTGATGTGTACGGGTTCGTTTCGGCACCAAGAGCACCTTCGATGGTGGTTGGCGCAGTCTGCGCTACATATAGTGTTGCACCGTCTGCATGTACTGCAGTTGCCACCAAAAGGGCCACAACAAACAATCCAGCAATAGCTGCTAACACCTTGTTTTTAAGTGTTAATTTCATAAAAAAATCTCTAATTATCTAACTAATAACTTCCTCAAAGACCACCGCTTCTCAACAGTGCTCAATATTCGAAGCATACATTAAATCAAGGAAATGTAAAGGAATCTGCTATACTGAATTCATGAATAAAGCAATAACAGTAAGCGTTTTAGTTAAAGGAGATATAAACAAAATATGGAGGTCTTTTATTACTCCAGCAGACATACAAGAGTGGCTACACGCCTCAGATGACTGGAGTTGTCCACATGCAGAGAATAATCTGACCGTTGGAGGGCAATTTCTGTCTCGGATGGCGGCAAAGGATGGTTCAGTGTCTTTTGACCTCATCGGCACCTACACCGCAGTTGAAGAGCACAAACTCATTGCGTATACCTTGGAAGATGGAAGAACTGTAGAGGTTATCTTTACTGAAACTGAGGATGGAGTGGAAGTTACAGAAACATTTGAAATGGAACATGAAAATTCTGAAGAGATGCAGCGTGGAGGATGGCAGGCTATTCTTGATAATTTTAAGAAGCACGTAGAGCAGGTATAATAACCAGGTAATATTATTATTTAAATACTATATATACATACTTATGAAGACAATGACCTGCAGACAAATGGGAGGAATGTGCGATACAGCAATTACTGCCGCAACTCCTGAAGAAATGATCAACAAAGGAATGGATCACTTAAGAGAAGCACATCCAGAAATGGTTGCCTCTATCGAATCAATGCCGAAGGATGATCCATTGATGTTGGATTGGAGCAAGAAGTTTATGGAGGGATGGGAGAAGACTCCTGAGAACGCATAATAGAAACACTCACGATAAAAGCCACGCAGTACCGTGGCTTTTATCGTGAGTGCAGGAACGAATGAAGACTATCTCTTCATGAGCTTTCCTGAAAGGAAAATCACGTACACAGTTGCCAGTCCAACAACCGCATAAATGATGTTTGAGATAGTTGTCATTGATCCGAAAATCGCAGCTACCAAATCAAAATTGAAGAATCCAATGAGGAGCCAGTTAAGGCCTCCAACGATGAGGAGGATAAGTGCGAGCCAATCAAGAGTACTTAGTTTATTCATAAGATATTTTTATACTTAAATTGTTAAACGAGTACTTTTTAATTATACTCCTGTGTTTTTAGTGAGTACACATGCAATGGGGGATATCTTTTCTGGTATACTTTGTGCAATGCAAGCGCCTTCAACATTTGAACATTCATGGTCTGTTGATTCGACGCAGCTCATAGAGATGTTAAAGACATCTCATCAGGGATTATCCGCACAAGAAGCTACAGAGCGATTGGAAACATATGGAAGCAACGTTTTTCACAAGCACGAAAAGAAAAGCGCTACTTCCATATTTTTGCAGCAGCTGGCAAGTCCGCTCATCTTTATTTTGATTGGTGCGGCAGTTATAACATTCATCCTGCAGGAATGGGTTGAGGTTGCGGTGATTATGTTGGCAGTTGTGTTTAATGTCAGCCTGGGGTTCTACCGTGAATTTCATGCTGAAAACACACTAGAGAAACTCAGTACCTTTATCAAGGACCGTTCAAGAGTAATGCGTGACGGATATGAGCAGGAAGTTGATTCTCAGACGTTAGTACCGGGAGATATTATCAAGCTGACATACGGCAGCCGTGTACCGGCTGATGCTCGTATTATTAGCAGTACCACCATTCGTATTGATGAGGCAGTGCTAACAGGAGAAGCGGTTGCTGTTGAGAAATCGCATCAGCCGGTACCAGAAGACGCTACCGTTGCAGAGCGAACATCGCTTGCCCATGCCGGGACGTTGGTAGTTGATGGCTTTGCAACTGCAGTTGTTGTTGCGACTGGAGATCATACAGAAATAGGGAAGATCGCTAGTTTGGTCTCGGGCACGCACAGAGCCGTTACTCCAATTCAAAAAGGATTGTCACGATTAGCGTGGATTATTTTCGCAATCGTTATTGCCATTGTCGTTGGGATTTTCTTGCTTGGTATCTGGCGAGGACAACCGTTGCTTGAGATGTTGATCTTGGCAGTTGCTGTATCTGTTGGTGCAGTGCCAGAGTCACTGCCTATCGCACTTACCGTTATTCTTTCTATTGGTGCCGAGCGCATTGCACAGAAGCGCGGCATTGCCCGTACTCTTATGGCCGCAGAAACACTTGGCTCAACGTCATTAATAATGACTGACAAGACCGGTACATTAACAGAAGCCAACATGAAGCTCGTGGGCATATATACAGAACAGGATTTCTTTAACGGTATTAGTGCAGTTAAGCCATATGAGACTACTAACAAGAATATGATTGAGATGGCATTAACTAACGTTGATGTATTGATTGAAAATCCAGATGACGATGTTTCTGCCTGGGAATTCAAAGGAAAGCCGTTTGAGGTTAACATTGCCAAGACTGCTCGAGACAATGGCATTGATGTATCGCAGTTTAATTCTGGCAACGCAACTCCAATGCTCGTGCCATTTAACTCAACGCATAAGTTCTCAGTGTCAACATTGGGCGAAACATATACTGTTATGGGCGCACCAGATATTTTGCTGGCTCGGTCAGAAATGGATGGGGCACTGCGTACTGCTATTGAGTCGTGGATTGCTCAAGCCAGCTTTGAAGGCAAGCGCTTGATTGCCGTTGCAACAACAAAGAAGCATGTGGCAGCAGTTGCTGGTGCCAAGAATCTTTCTTTTGAAGGTATCTTGGCTTTTCATGACCCCGTACGAGTAGAGGTACCAGCTGCAATTGCCAAGATTGAACAGCTTGGTATTCGTATCGTTATGGTAACGGGAGACTTGAAGGGGACTGCTATCTCAGTTGCTGAAGAATTAGGATGGGATATTCGACCAGAGCAAGTGCTGACAGGAGTTGAGCTTCGTGACATGTCTGATAGCAAATTGTCAGCACGATTGCCGTTTATAAAAATATTTGCTCGTGTGACACCGGAAGACAAGCTTCGTATTGGATTGTTGTATAGAAAATTAGGAGAGGTTGTTGCAATGACAGGAGATGGGGTCAACGATGCTCCATCGCTGAAAGCGATGGATATCGGTGTGGCATTGGGTTCTGGCAGCGATGTTGCCAAGAGTGCGGCTGACCTAGTATTGCTTGATGATAATTTCCAGACAATTAGCATGGCTATTCAGGAAGGAAGAAGAATATTGGTTAACATCAGAAAGACATTTGTCTATCTGATGTCGAACTCATTGGATGAAGTGTTTGTTGTTGGAGGAAGCTTGTTGTTGGGATTGGCATTACCGTTAACTGCCCTGCAGATTATTTGGGTTAATCTCTTTACGGGCAGTCTGCCGTCACTGGCATTTGCGTATGACGAAGACTTCGATCATGACTATTCGAAACATCACACACTCAAGTCTATCTTTACCAGAGAAGTTAACTATCTAACATTCGGTATCGGAGTGCTCAGTTCCTTGCTTCTCTTCTTTACATACTGCTTCCTGATTTATCTTGGATTGGATATTGAATTGGCCCGCTCTATTTTCTTTGTCTGCTTCGCCTCATACATTCTCGCTATCTCATTCTCATTCCGTAGCCTCAAGAAGCCATTGTTCTCATACCCTGTATTTTCAAACAAGAAACTCAACCAGAGTATTATCATTGCTGTTATTGTATTGATTGCAACGATGACTATTCCCGCATTGCGTACGCTGTTTGGCATTGCTCCGTTGCCGACAGTGTGGCTATGGTTTGTCGGTGCATGGCTTGTGCTTAACGTATTGCTCGTTGAAGGAGCCAAGGCATTGTTTAGGAGAATGAAATAATAAAACCGCCGATATATCGGCGGTTTTATTATTTTAGAAGTGCAGGCGAAGCAATACGATGAAGATACCGATTGCGATAAGGAAGAGTCCTAGTCCAACTGGAGAACCCCAGCTAAACCATGATCCCCACATACGCCAATTGCGGATTGATTCGCGGTGCCATTCACGCTCTCCTTCGGTCATACCGTAGACTTCGTCTCTCTCTTTTTTATCCATATGGTTAAAAGATGAAAATTTATAATGTACCAAAATAAGTGGGTGTTGCAGGGTCTCGTGTGTTCAGCTGGATAGACTGATGAGGGGGGATGCTGCAATGTGCTTGCCACAGGGGTATTCTAGACGTTAAGTGTGTTAAAATCAATGCATGAAATTACTACTTACTTCCGCGGGTTTATCGAATCCTTCAATTTGTAAAGCGTTATTTGAATTGGTTGGAAAAAAATCAGAAGATATCTCTATTGTTTTTATCCCCACCGCAGCAAACGTAGAGGTTGGAGACAAGGCGTGGTTTATAGAAAACTTAATTCAACTTAAGAATCAAAACTTTAAGTCAATTGATATTGTTGATATTTCAGCTGTTTCAAAAGACATCTGGTTAAAGAGATTTGAGGAGGCAGATGTATTATTCTTCGAAGGTGGAAACACATACCACTTAATGGAATGGATAAATAAATCAGGACTGAAAGATGTATTGCCACAACTATTAGAAACAAAAGTGTGGGTTGGGGATAGTGCTGGTAGCATGGTGACTAATGAAGATTTGAATCTAGGAATTTCTCAAACTATTTACGGAGAGGATTTTGATAGAAATGAAGGCATGTCAGGATTAGGATTGGTAGATTTTTATTTCTTGCCTCATTTAAATTCTGAATATTTTGTAAATGTTCGAAAGGAAAATATTGAGAATGCAATAAAAGATATATCAGAGAAAATATATGCTGTGGATGATGAAGGTGCAGTACAGGTTATCGATGGTCACGTGAAAATTATATCTGAAGGTGAATATTTGGAATTTAATTAATGAAAGAAGCGCTTAGTTAATTCGTACTAATAAACATAATAGCTAACGATAGATTTTATGCCAAAATACGATACCAAAGCAGAAAAGAAAATTAGCAAGGTAATGCATGAGTTTGGAGAAGGAAAGCTCAAGAGCGGTACTTCTGGAAAGAAGGTAACGAGTCGCAAGCAGGCAATTGCCATTGGAATCTCTGAGGCTCGTAAGGAAGGAGACAAGGTACCAAAAAGAAAGAAATAAACGTATAATGTAAGAATGAAACAAAAAGGCTTTACCCTTATCGAACTGCTCGTGGTTATAGCCATCATTGGTATCCTTGCCAGTGTTATTCTTGCGGCTTTGAACACTGCCCGTGTAAAGGCACGGGATGCACAGCGCAAGAGTGACTTCCATCAGTTTGCTCTCGCACTTGCAGACTATCATGCACAAAATGGGTACTATCCTAACACCAACACGACTTCTGCTATTGATACAAGCAACTACGCCAATAGCAGTTTCCAGCATGATACAGATTCTGTACGATGGAATAACCTGTTTACGCCGCTTGTTAATGCAGGATTTCTCACGACTGTTATTCGTGACCCTTTAAACATTGCCAGCGGCTCATTTCCTTGGAGCCCATTTCCGGCAGTCAATCAGTCAGTTAATTCTCTGTACCACTACCGTTCTAACGGGGAGCACTATCTGATGTGCGGCTGGCTTGAAAACCACTCTGATCCCCTTACATTGCAATATACAGATATCGACGACCCTTTTAATACCTCAATTAAGCTGTTATCTGGAGATCGCTATTCAAAATACAACTACTGTATCTCGGACTTTGCGAGCAATTAATGTGCTAAAATAGCTGTATGAAGCTAATCACACTAAATACATGGGCCGGACGACAAAAGGAAGAGTTTGATGCTTTCCTTAAGGACCATATGTCTGATACAGACATCTTTTGTTTTCAAGAGATTTTTAACAACTACGACGGTATGACAGGTGACTACATCAACCATGATGATGGGAACCGTAACTTGTTGCAGGAAGTGACTGACATCCTTGTTGATTTTGATCAGTATTTCTGTCCAATTGCTGAGAACGTATACGGTATCGCTATCTTCCTCAAGAAAGGCATTAACCTTGTTGCGAGCGGAGAAGTATTGCTGTATGAGAATCCTGATTTTGATATCAATGATAAGGATGCAGATCATGACCGCAAGATGCAATGGATGCACATTCAGACTGGTCGCAAGGACGTGATGGTGATGAACATTCATGGACATTGGGATCCTGAAGGTCGCCATGACACGCCGAATCGCATTGAGCAGTCTAAGCGTATCAACGACTTTATTGAATCAGTCGGCTTAACACCAAAGATTTTGGTGGGGGACTTTAACTTGAACGCACAGACTGAAAGTATCAAATTGTTGGAAAAGAACTTTACCAACCTGATCGATAAATATGGTGTTACCTCAACCCGCACTGTGTTATACACGGGTGACGACAAGCACTCTGACTACGTGTTCGTTTCCCCCGAAGTACTCGTTGAGGACTTTAAGGTGATGCCTGACGTTGTGTCAGACCATGCTCCGCTCTATCTCCAGTTCGACGTATTCTAGGCTCTATGTTCCATGCTTATATTCTCAAGTGCAATGACGGTACCTTGTATGTTGGCAGTACCAATGATTTGGAGCGCAGAGTACATCAGCATAACAATGCCAAGAATGGTGCGCATTATACTAAGATTCGTAGACCGGTAACGCTGGCGTATAGTGAGCAGTGTGAGACATATGCTGATGTTCGCAGGCGTGAAGGGGAACTAAAACGACTTACGCGTGCTGAGAAAATAAAATTGATAGGTGTATAATTATTTATATGAATACACCTATACATGTTTTGATACTTAACGGTTCACTAAAGCACGGTGATGCTCCTTCAAATACCGAGGAGGTTACAACCATGGTTGTTGATAAGATGAAGGCATTAGCCGACATCGAAACAACGGTAGTTCGCTTATCTGACAAAAATATCCCTGTTGGATTGGAATACAAGATTGGAGAGGATGACGAATGGCCAGGAATTGTTGAACAGATGCAGAAAGCGGATGTGGTTATCTTTGCAACGCCGATATGGTGGGGAGGAAGATCAAGTTTGATGCAGCGTGTTATTGAGCGTATGGATTCCTTTGATGAAGGGACTGTTCCTGGAGGACGAGGCAGTTTGCTTAATAAAGTTGCCGGTATTGTTATCACTGGCAGCGAAGACGGTGCTCAGGCAGTGATGGCAGGAATGATGGAAGTATTGTCATTCCTTAATTTCACTCTGCCTCCGCAATGCTGCACCTATTGGGTAGGGGAAGTCGGCATGGATCCTAAGACTGACGCTGAACGCCGCAGAAAGAATCCCGCAGTGGACCATATGGCTGAAGGCACTGCCAAGAATCTCGTGTACTACGCAACGCTATTAAAAGAGCATCCTCAGAAGGTGTAAGACAGGCTTATTTAACTCGTCTCTATAATGTATGAGAATTATTAGAAGAACATTGTCTTTACTACTTATAACTGTATTTGCCTTTGGGATATATGCCCAGGCACATGCTGAGGTCATTGCCAGTACGCCGTACGTAAGTACCGGCTGTACTGACATTTCTGCACTGCTATCATATGGAAAGTATGATTACTCAACGGGCAGTCAGGTATCTGCGTTGCAGAACTTTTTACACGCACATAACTATCTTAGCGTTAGTGCAACTGGATACTTTGGTCCAATGACTCGCACTGCAGTGATGGTATTCCAGAAGGAAAATGGTTTGAAGGCTGACGGTATTGTTGGTGTGCAAACTCGCGCGCATATCTTTGCCAAGGATTGTGCCGGTTCAACGTTGCCAACAGCAGCCCCATCCATTGCTTCAATTTCTCCCGCGATTGGAACTATTGGAAGCACAGTTACAGTTAATGGATCAGGATTTACCTCATCATCAATTGTGCATTTCTCAATTGGGGCGGTGCCGGCAGTTGTTGGAAACAATGGCACTACATTAACTTTCACTGTTCCCGAATACATCGGTCCATACTGCAAGCCAACTATGGCATGTCTAATGTATGCCCAGATACTCTCTAATGGTACCTTCGACGTATCCGTTGAAAATGCTAATGGCAGCACTAGCAATACCGTGCAATTTGTAATAACAGGCAAGCCAAATCCTTTTCCTCAGGCTCAATAAGACCACATTCTCAACTTGTTATATAGGAGTAGCGGTATATACTCTATAGATATGACATTCAAAAAAGCAGTATTTTACATAGCAGTTATCGCATTGATTGGCCTTGTTGGGTATCAGTTAATGAATACAAAAAAGCCTGACGTATTGCCGCCACTAGAGCCCGTTGTTACCGCTCCTGTTATCACTTCAACTTCTCAGTATGCGTGTGATACCGGATCAACTATCATCGCTGGATACAGTGACAAGGCTGTGTCAGTGAAGCTCTCTGACGGTCGTTCATTTGATCTGCCTCAGGTTGTTTCTGCTGACGGAGTGCAATATGGAAAAGACGCACTATTGTTTGTTACCAAAGGCGACCAAGCCTTCTTCCAAGAAAACGGCACAACTACATACTCTAACTGTATTGCTGATAGCAGTGCCGGTGCTTCTGTAAACGGCACAAAGACATATACTGACCAGGGCAAGACATTTAGTTTTTCATACCCAGAAGTCTTCACTCTAGCCGGAGGCGGTATTGGCTATACAGAAACATGGAAGGTAAATTCAGATTCAACGCTCGGACTATTGTTTGTAACGCTGAAGAGTCCTGAAAACTATCAGCCAAAAACAAACTTTGGCGATGCACGCTTTGCAGTTGGTACTTCTAGTGACCCTAAGGCGGTTAAGGAATGTCTCGTTGATAACTCAGGGTTGGGTTCAACAAAATCAAAAGTTACATTTAACGGTATTCCGTATACAAAGATTGTGACTGTTGATGCAGGGGCAGGTAACCGATACGAAACTGATAGTTTCCGCACCGTTAAGAACGGTCAGTGTTATGCTGTTGAATACACTATCCACTACGCAGTACTTGAAAACTTTGATCCAAAGTCAGGCACAAAGGCATTTGATCAGAAGAAAGTACACGAAGTGCTTGATGGTATTGTAGGCAGTCTCAAATTTCTTCCTCAATAATAAATTAATGCTAACAATAAATACCCGGAGTCCGGGTATTTATTGTTAGTGTATGATAGAAGGAATATATGCTTATGGAATACACTGACGAGCAACTTATCGAACGATATCAGAACGGAGATCAGAGTGCACTGGTTACTTTAACCACACGCTATTTTGATACTATATATCGATACACATATCGCTTCGCTAGAGATAGGGCAGCAACAGAAGATATCGTACAAGATACCTTTATCAAAGTGTGGAAATCAATTGCACGTTTTGATAAGAGCATGAAAGTGAAACCATGGCTGTATCGTATTGCACACAATACTGCAATTGATTATCTCAGGAAAAAGAAAATGATTTCTTTTTCCTCTATGGAAGGAGAGCAGTTTGAGGAGACTATTGCTGATGAGGCAGTTGGAACGATGGAGCAGGCTATTGCTGCAGAAGAACGAGCAGTCCTAACTCAGAAAATTGAATCCCTTCCTACGCACTACAAAGAAGTATTGCTACTGCGCGCTGAAGAATCTCTGACCTTTGAAGAAATCAGTATCGCATTATCTAAACCATTGAACACCATCAAAAGTCTCTATCGCAGGGCACTTCTTTTGCTGCAGAAATAGCCTGCAACTATTCCTATATTTGGTTCGTATTACTAGTATATGAACCAAAAACCATTATTTTCATTGACGGAAGTATCTACTCCTTCAGGGTTGCTAGAAAGGGTACTGTTGGCTATTGAACACAAGCAGCGCATGGCGCGGTTGTGGCGTATTCGCATTTCTGTTGCTATAAGCGCAGCGTCACTTGCTGCGCTTATTCCTGCAAGCACTGCACTGGCTAACTCCTTTGCACTCTCTCATTTCACCTCATACCTGTCACTGCTCGGAGACAGTGCCGCACTGACATACTGGAAAGAAATCTCAGTTTCTATTCTGGAATCGTTGCCAGCAGCAACATTGACCATGACCATCGCTTTGGTTGGAGTATTGCTCTGGTCAATGAGAATGGCAATTCGTTCTATTAGTACTAATACCACACAGTTACAGCATGCATAACATTTCAAAAACAACACTCGCATTATTCGCTATTGGAGCATTCGTACTATTGCTTACATCATTCTCATTAGGACAGGCAGTTGGATACCGCAAGGCATCGTTTGCCTTCCAGAACGGCAATTCCTTTTACAAGATCAGTCCGCACGGCGGTCCGATGATTCCTGCCGGAGATTTCTCTGATGCGCATGGCAGTGCAGGAACGGTATTGAGTATTGTATTGCCAACCATCGTCATTCAGGATCGAGACAATACGGAGAAGACGGTATTGCTTAATGACAAGACAGCAATCCGACGATTTAGAGATAGTATCAAGGCAGAAGACATTGCCGTTGGGGATCAGGTTGTCGCCATCGGAGAACCGAATGATCAGTCACAAATTGTTGCCACCCTTATCAGAATAATTCCAAAACGATAGCCATATGAATCCAACCTTTTTTCAAAAAATAAAAACATATATTGGTGCTCATAAGAAAATGAGTATTGTAGCAGGGCTAGTGATTGTCGTTGGCGGGTACTTTCTCATTCATTCGCTGACTGCAGGGAAAGTGAAGACAGCATATGTATTGGGTACTGCAGAACAGGGTACCGTTGTTTCAACAGTTACCAGTACGGGTCAGATCTCAACTTCAGCAACGCTTGAGCTGAAGCCGCAGGTGTCTGGAGAAATCACTGCTATTCATGCAAAGGCAGGAGACAAGGTAGTGAAAGGACAAGCGTTGTTTAGCATTCAGGCAACTGATGCTGCACGCTCAGTGAAGACAGCGCAGAACAATCTTGCTGCAGCTAAGCTTGATTTGCTCGCGACACAGACTTCTCTTAAAAACACATCAGTTGATCAGACCGACGCGGTGAAGAACGCATATACAACACTGTTGAGCTCAGGGTTAACCGCACAGCCGGCAGATGCTACTACTACTGGATTACAGGTACCGACCATTAGTGGGAACTACACGCTTGGAAAAGAGGGTGATATTACTATCAAGACCTATACCTCACAAGGAGGTGTATCGTTTGAAGCCTCAGGTCTAGCAAGCGGTATTGGCCTCACCAACAGTGTGACTCCCCAGCAAATTGGAAACACTGGTTTGTATATTGTATTCCCAAGCAGTATCAAGGGAGGGCTGACATGGACTATTTCTATTCCTAATAAAAGTTCTAGCAGTTATATTTCAAACAAGAATGCATATGATACTGCCGTGAAGAACCAGACACAGGCGGCAGATCCTGCAAGCAGCAATGCGGTGACATTGCAATCAAAGGAGTTGTCTGTTGTGCAGGCTCAGAACAGTCTTTCTAGCGCACTAGAAACATTGGCGCAGTACACAGTACGCGCGCCGTTTGATGGAGTGCTCGCAACCGTTCCTGTTATTGTCGGCGATCAGGCGTCTTCCGGTACGGCACTGGGTACAGTGATTACCAATCAAGAAATTGTTAGCTTGTCGCTCAACGAAGTTGATGTGTCGAAAGTGAAGGTAGGTGACAAGGCGACACTTGCATTCGATGCTATCCCTGATCTTTCTATCACCGGTACTGTTGCTATCATCAATCCGATTGGAACTGTAACGTCTGGTGTGGTGAACTACACTGTGACTATTGCTCTTGATACTCAAGATGCTGCAATCAAATCTGGCATGTCAGTAACTGCAGCAATTCAAACAGCAGTTGCGCAAAATGTCATTACCATTCCGTCATCTGCAGTTAAGACAACTAACGGTGTCTCATACGTTATGACTGTTCCCGAAGGAGACGAAAGTACTCTGGCAGAAACACAGGGTGTATATCTTGCAACTGCACCAGTACGAACAGAGGTACAGGTTGGTATTACCGATGGCACTACCACTGAAATCGTTTCGGGATTAACAGAAGGGCAATCTATTGTTACCAAAACGGTAACGGCAACTACTACTGCAAAGACAACTGCGTCACCAAGTCTTCTTGGTGGGGGAGGTACAGGCGGCGCGACGCGAGCATTGAGATAATACATGATTGAAGTATCAAATATTACAAAAACATATGACTCTGGAGAGAATTCATTTCAGGCATTGAAAGGTGTGACCTTCACCATAGAAGACGGCGAGTTCATCGCCATTATGGGTCCTTCTGGTTCTGGCAAATCGACGCTGATGCATATCCTCGGCTGTCTTGATACTCCAACATCAGGAACCTATTTTCTTGATGGCAAAGATGTATCGACAATGACTGACAATGAGCAGGCAGACATTCGTCGAGACAACATTGGATTCGTCTTCCAGTCGTTTAACTTGTTGCCTCGAACAACTGTGTTGCGCAATGTCATGCTGCCATTGATCTATGCTAATGAAGAACCAGAGAAGCGGGAAACAGAAGCACGAAAAGCATTGTTGGCAGCAGGTTTAGATGAAAAATATTTTGCACACAAGTCTAACCAATTGTCCGGAGGGCAGATTCAGCGCGTGGCTATTGCCAGAGCGTTGGTTAACAATCCGACAATGATATTGGCCGATGAGCCGACAGGGAACTTGGATAGTCGAACGGGAGAAATTGTATTGGGAACATTTCAGCGACTGAACGAAACACTTGGACGTACCGTCGTACTCATTACCCACGAACCGGAAGTGGCGGAACATGCGGATCGCATTATAGTCATTCGTGACGGAGTGGTTGTCAGCGATGCAAAGACACATACGAAGCGTAAGGCAGATCACAAATAACATGACTACAAACGACATTCTTCACGAAACATATGGGGCACTGACTGCGAACAAGGTTCGCACCGGCTTGACGATGCTGGGTATTATTATCGGTATTAGTTCTGTGATTGCCATGGTATCTATTGGAAACGGAGCACAAGCTTCTATTCAATCAAGTATTGAATCGATTGGTTCTAACTTGGTGATTGTTACACCTGGTGCAACACGAAGTTTCGGCGCTGGTCCACAGCAGGCACGCGGCAGCGCGCAGACGCTAACCGTTGAGGACGGCAAGGCAATACAAGCTGAAGTCGCCAACATTGGCAGCATTGCATTTAATGTGACATCGCGTCAGCAGGTTGTGGCGAAGGGAACGAATACCAATACTACTGTCACTGGCACAACGCCTTCATACTCAACAGTTCGCAATGTTGAAGTCGAAGACGGGTCATTTATTGACGAGAGTGATGTCGCATCAAGCAGCAAGGTTGTTGTCATTGGTCCTACAACTGCTGCAGATCTTTTTCCCGATGGCGATGAACCTGTAGGGCAGCAAGTTCGTATTAACAACGGTATTTACACTATCATCGGCGTTACCAAGTCCAAAGGAGGGTCTGGATTTACTAACGCTGATGATGCATTGTATATGCCATATACAACCGCTCAGCATTATTTGAGCGGCAATAATTACCTTAGTGAGATTGACGTGTCTGCTGCGGATGCAGAGACAACTACTCAAGTACAGACTGACGTTACTAGCTTGCTATTGGAACGACACAATATTACAGATAGTACTAAGGCAGATTTCTCAACATTGAACCAAGCTGACATTATTGCAACTGCTTCTTCTGTCACAGGAACATTCACTATCCTGTTAGCAGCAGTTGCGGGTATCTCATTGCTGGTTGGAGGAATTGGCATCATGAATATGATGCTGACAACAGTAACTGAGAGAACCCGAGAAATTGGATTGCGCAAAGCAATCGGCGCAAAAAAGTCAGACATCAATACGCAGTTCCTTATTGAATCAATCATGCTGACGTTTACTGGAGGAGTCATTGGGGTGATATTGGGATGGGGGATTTCGTTTGTGGTTAGCAGTCTTGGGATTATCTCAACCACTGTCACTATCTCGTCAGTCCTTCTTGCCTTCGGCGTATCAGCAGTTATCGGAGTAGTGTTCGGATACTATCCGGCACGGCGTGCGGCAAACCTTAATCCTATCGATGCCCTGCGTTTTGAATAACAATTAATTTAAAAAATATATGAAAATAAACCATACAACAAAAATGATTATCGGAGGCGTAGTAATTGCAGTACTGTTCTTCTGGGCAGGAACTGCGTTTGCAAAGCATAAGAGTGTTTCTGCTACTCCTGCAATGGGAATGCAGGGAGCCCGTGGAAACTTTGCTGGAGGTACTATGCGTAACGGTGCTGCAGCGGGAGGATTTGTAAGTGGAACAGTGTTAAGCAAAACCGATACAACCATTACAGTTCAGAATCAGGCTGGCGGATCAAAGATTATCCTAGTCTCTCCATCAACTGCTGTATCTAAGTCAGCACAGGGTTCAATCACCGATGTTGCTGTAGGATCTTCAATCCTGGCAACTGGCAGTACAAATAGTGACGGAAGCATTACCGCTCAAACGCTTCAGTTGCGACCAGAAGGTGCGACACCAGATCGTCGTTAATTAGAAAATAAAAAGCGCTCTCACGATGAGAGTGCTTTTTATTTATAAAATTATTTTATTTCATAAGTACATTTTGTGCCATCAAATTTGTATGAATAGTAATTCTGCACTTTATTAAAGCTATCATAGCTTGGATGTGGATC
>JAQBRC010000044.1 GCA_028286705.1 Candidatus Nomurabacteria bacterium | reverse complement strand
CATCAAACACATCCTGCAAGATCTAGAACAAGATGTTCCAATGTCTCGCCTCCTCGAAGGAGACGTGGGCAGCGGCAAAACTGCAGTTGCTGCAGTTGCCTCATATGCAACGATCATGAATCGTCCTGGCACAAAGGATAAGAAACAGACATTCGGCAGCTTGCAGGTTGCATACATGGCACCGACAGAAATATTGGCAACCCAACACTTTGAAAGCTTTATCGAACTCTTTCGACATACAGGTATCTCTATCGCCCTTATCACCGGATCTGGCTGCAGAAAGTTCCCCAGCAAGGTTGCATCAAATAAAGACAACTGGACAACCATTTCTCGCACACAGTTATCAAAGTGGATTGCCAATGGCGAGATTCCAATTGTTATAGGAACGCACGCATTGATTCAGAAGAGCCTTACTTTCAAGCACCTAGCATTAGCTATCATCGATGAGCAGCATCGTTTTGGCTTGAACCAGCGAAAAGGATTGGCGAAGAAGGATACTCACTTTCCTCACTTGCTTTCAATGACTGCCACTCCTATCCCCCGTACCCTCGCTCTAACCATTTATGGCGACCTTGATTTGTCCCTATTGGATGAACTTCCTGCAGGAAGAAAACAGGTTAACACTGTATTGGTTACCCCAGACAAACGAGAGGAGGTGTATGAAAAGATTCGTGCAGTTCTTAAAGAAGGCCGACAGGCATACATCATCTGCCCTCGTATTAACGAAAGCGACAAGGATGCAGAGAAAGCGATGCAGATGAAGAATGTTGTAACGGAAGCGAAGAGGCTTCAGGAAAAAGTATTTCCTGAATACCGCATTGGCATCCTGCACAGCAAGATGACTAAAGGCGCAAAGGAAGAATCAATGATGGAATTCACCAATCACGAAACAGACATTCTGGTTGCGACTTCAGTTGTTGAAGTTGGAGTTAACGTGCCGAACGCAACAGTTATTATCATCGAGGGTGCTGAACGCTTTGGTCTCTCTCAACTACACCAACTGCGGGGGCGCGTGCAACGCTCCTCTCACCAACCATTCTGCTATCTCTTCGCAGAAGCCAAGAGCGAACGTACCATGGAACGCATGAAATTATTCTTGGAAGCCAAGAATGGCTTTGAGCTAGCTGAGTATGACCTGCAGCTACGCGGCACAGGAGAACTGACCGGTACATCGCAATGGGGTATATCAGACATAGGCATGGAGGCACTGCGTAACCTCAAGCTCGTTGAAACGGCACGTCAGGCAGCAATTACTCTCGTTGCTACTGACCCTACCCTCTCCAAGTATCCATTGCTTGATGAACACACGAAACCATTTGAGAAGGTACACTTTGAATAAATAAAAGCGCCAACACTGTTGGCGCTTTTATTTAGATTGGTACTTATAGTACCGGAGCAGAAATGTTGTTTGTTCGTGGAACAAAACCAACGTATAGGGCAAACAATGCAAAGATAGTTGCAAGCACACTGCTTGCAGTGTTAGTTGTCATGATTGTTCCGTTAGATACGAAACCAAAGATTGCGATAACCGCAAAGAGTACCCCTACAATCTTAAAGTATCGCAATGCTGCAGTTTCTGTCACAGCAGATTCAATACCTACAAGACCAACAATGATATGAATTAGATTCATAAGAACACTAACAAGGAAAATTCCAAAGAGGTATCCACCTGTTGTTACGATTCCTGGTATAAAACCAGCTAGACCCAATACTAATAAGAGTACTCCGAACCATTTCACTGTTTTTTGTATATTCATCATATGCTTAATAGTATAGCACTTTTGACTACAGAGCATGAACTATTGTCATTTTAGAATAAAAGTGTAAAGTGTGGAAAAACACTATTCATCACATTATGAAAAAAATTATCGTTCTTCCACAGAAGCAAGCCAGACTAATTGCATTATTAAAGCCAGTCGCAAAACCTGAAGTTGTCATTGCGGCGCTTGAGCGCGAGGAAGACATCCGCCCCCTGCCGGTTCAGTCGCGAGAAACAGTATGGGACAAAGCCCGGACAAAACTTATGACCGCTGCATCATTCAGCCCAAGCGAAAAAGCTGAGTTCAGAAAAATGATAGAGCTAATTAATTCAGAAGATTTGGTTGATAGGACAATACATCATTACCAATATCTAACTGACCACAATGGTGATGAATTGATATTGCTAATCCGAAAAGTAGCTGAAACTATCTAAAGACCCGACAACCGAATTTATTCGGTTGTTTTTTATTTGCCTTTTAGGAAAGAAAGTGTAGAGTGAAGAAAAAAAGAACATGGAAGCAACCGTAATCGCCGACAGGCCTAAAAAAACCACTTTTGTTATATCGGTAAAAACAGGACAGTCTGCAACAATGAAACCCTCTGATTTTGAATCTTACACATTGGTTAAGGCAAACCATCAAGATGGATTGGACTTAATATATGCTTGGGATGGTGATTATCACAGACCAGAAGCAGATGGATCTTTTCTTGGATATTATGTTAAAAATTGAACCAAAAGCCGCATTAAAAATGATGTGGCTTTTTTATTGTCCGCATTCCCTCAAATACTTGGAACCGCCTGGAGGAGTATATTTTTGAGTGGTATACGATTGTAAGGTAGATATGCGACAAAAAAAAGCCTGGGGTTAACCAGGCTTTAATGACTACACTTCAAATTTAAAAATTCTATTCATTATAGAAAATCTTTTTAAGTAATGACCCGCATAAAAAGGAACGAACCATGTTATTCCAATAAATGAAAAGTACAATTGAAGTTTACGATTTGGCGCCGCAAGATGCGGATAAATATTACATACAAAAACTTTGTATGTAAATAATATTGCAACAGTGTAGACAGAAAAAAGTATCCATTCTTTCAAACTCGTTTCTTCTACATCTCTGTAGTCATCTGCTACAGTAACACCGATTTGAAAAGCCATTAGACTGATTGTTGATATTGCTATACAGGAAACTACGGGATTTTGAAAAAATACCGTACCAAGAATTGCAACAACACTGATACTAAGTATCGCGGTTGAAATTGCTTTATTTATTTTCATGATATAAAGGAATTGATTTCCTTCACTGTACATTTTTTATTGATATAGTCAATATTGTCCGCCCTCATGGGATCGAACCATGGACCGGTCGTGTATAAGACGACTGCTCTACCGCTGAGCTAAGGGCGGGTTGCGGAATTTTCAAGTACCTTAATGCACATCATTATATACTCATATAGCGGTGCACTGCCATATGTTACACTGCATGTCCCCATTTTGAAACTATTTCTATAGGTAATACTTGAGCTTTCTGTCTTCTTTATATATGGTTTTCGAAACTGTGCAAGCGGCAAGGAAAGCTCTTTCGACCAATACAACATTGTTGTATCAATGTCCATATCACTATATAAATGAAGCCGAACCTTTATCTTGCTTTTATCAACGTTAAAAAGATCCAACCATTTGAGGAAGAATTTGAGCATTCCTGGGTTGGTATTTGTAAGAGCAACATGCGCTGGCAGTGCTTTAGTTCCCTCTCCCCAATACAACATCAACCCAGCTAAAAGCAACTCTTTTTGTGAAAAATCTCCGATATCCTTCTTAGCTTTTTCATACACAGCCTCAAGCCGTGCCTTGTTTCTTTTCTGTACTGTCTCTCTATATCGTTCAATACGCTGAGGGATATTCTTTAGAGCTGCTATCTGTTCAGTTGTAAGTTCAATACCAGAAAGCCAAGCACTCAAAGTGCCTTTGGAGACATTAAGCTCTTTTCGTATTTCAGAATAGCTCATCCCTTTCTGTCTCATGTGTATTGCCGCAACCTTATCATTTCTTCTTGCCAGAACTGAACTCATGAATTAAGTGTACTGATATACATATATTTTATCAGTAACTTGTATAAATACGCAATTTCCCCTACTCTATAGAGAGCATTAGCAGGATAATCAATATACATATATGAATGAATTCGTTGGGAAGAAATTAGGAGAGGTACTCGCATTTTGCCGAGTAGGGACAGATACCCTTGAAAAGGGTCGTCCTGCTCTTGTGGAGGCATTAAGCGAGGAAACAGTGGCTGATATGGAAGAGAAGAACCGCATGCATGGAGAAGAAGTCATGCGTCTTGCAACCGAAGGTGGCGTTATCGACACAACTCTGACAAAGGCAACAGCAACTGAGGAGAAGCTTAAGAAGATGCGTGATCTTTATGTAGGAGAACAATGGGACAACGCAACTGAACTAATGGAATGGAGCGGCTTCTTCGAAGGAGCAGCAATCGTACACTGGGCATTGATCCGTGGTGTAGCAGCTGGCATGGACCACGAAGAACTTCTCTCCCTCACCGAAGAAGGCGTAAACTGGCACTATGAAATGATTGAGCTTGCCGAAGGACATCTTGAAACCATTGGTACTGACAAAGTAAGCACTGAATAGCAACATAAAAAGCCTCCCAAACGGGAGGCTTTTTTGATATTACCGGCCTATTGGAAATGCTAGACCACCATTTTGTAAGCTAAACAGTGCATAGTTTCGAATTGGAATCGTAATAGATTCGTTCATGTACCTATCAAAGTTAAAGGTTATCGTTTGAGGATGAAACACAGCGCCAAAGTCCATAAACACTTGTTGCAACGTTGTACGGGTAGTAGGAGGATATTCAGTATCCTCAAGGATAAAATTGAATGTAAAGAATGATGCCTTTCTCTTTTCTGCTTTCTTTTTAGGAAAGACAGCAGCAGAATCAACTTTTGAAGTTTGAGCGTAGCAGCTCGCTGTCATGCCGCATAGCAACACGAAACAGAAAAAAATCCGTAATACTTTCATAATGATCAGTTTTAATGGTTGTTTCCTAAAGTCTACTCCTCTCTAAGGCAAAGTCAAAAAAATAGGGCTTAGCCCTATTTTCTTTCTTATTATTTTCCAGACACAGAGAAGTGTTGATAATCCTTCTTGCCAGTCCATTCTCCTCCCCATTTGAAGCCATAGGTCTTCATGATGTTAACCGCAGCGGCAGTGATGCTACCTTTTGCTTTAGTATCAAGTGCTGCCGTACCGAAAGGATTTTCCTTTGGATTGATGTCGATAGCTGTTCCGTATGAATGTTCTGAGAATGTAGTTGTTCCAGACACTGTTCGACAGTTAAATGCTGACGTATTGTCTGAAGCCATAGACAGTGAGTCTATTCCTTCATACATATCAATTGGGGCAATCTTCTTTATAGGAAACTTTGCTTCAAACAATGCTTTGAATGCTGAAACAGTATTGTCAGCAACAGAACTGTTAACAACAAGTGTTCCCTGCCGTGTGGCACCATTGAAGTTAACGTATGAAACGGTTACTGCTCGTAAATCATTTAATGCAACAGGACACGATGCGCGGTATGAATAGTTTTTCATTACCGCTTGTTGCGCATCTGTTAAAGGATTAATGGCACTTTGAAATATGGTACTGCTTAATGTAGCAGGTGCTTCGAATACAGTTGT
>JAQBRC010000036.1 GCA_028286705.1 Candidatus Nomurabacteria bacterium | reverse complement strand
AAGCGAGTCTGAGGCATAGGACCTTCCTGCGCGTCAACGATAAGTAGCACAGAGTCGATAGAACGAAGAACACGTTCAACTTCTGAACCGAAGTCGGCGTGGCCTGGTGTATCAACGATATTAATCTTTGTTCCCTTGTACGTAACAGCGGTGTTTTTTGCATAAATAGTAATGCCGCGTTCCCGTTCAATTTGGTTTGAGTCCATTGATCCGCCATCCATTACTTCCCCACAAAATGAGAGCATTTTGTCAGTTAGTGTTGTCTTGCCGTGGTCAACGTGCGCAATAATTGCAATGTTTCTGATTTCCATAATGAACCGCAATTATACATGAAATTCTAAAAAAATAAAGCCCTGGTGGTAATAGCCCGAAACCCCCTCCCCCGTTTGACTTATAGCCAAAATACCGTAGGATTAAAGAAAAAATTATTAACTTGAAGACAGCAGCAATATTCCCGTACGGTGCCGGTAGTGGCTATCAGGGCAGAGCATGTGGACCAGAAACCACCAAAATACTGGAGAAAACTTTTGCGCTTGTCCGTACGCTAAGAGGGACAAAATGCACTATCTATCTTGGTGACGGAATCGATCCTCAAAACCCTTCAGCTCCCCCATTAAAAGAGATTATGGAGAAGTATCTTGTGAATGAGTTTAAACAAGGCCTTATCAAGGTCCTTGGGAGAGAAGTTCCTTTCATCATGCCAGATATCGTACTGGCAAAAGAAGAAGCGTGGGGCACCATCGCTGTAAGCATTGCTATTGCAAAAGAGCTGGAAGCTCGCGGAATAACTGAATGCTATCTCGTGTCATCATGGGATCATCTGCCTCGCATAGTGTACACATGGTACAAGATGAGAGCGTTTAGTATTTATCTTACTTACGTAGATCCACGTCTCACCAAGAGATTGCTCAGGGAACCAATTGAATTAGTTCGAACTGTCTTTTCTTTAGGAAAACACATTCCTAAATTTAAAAGAAAGAAAATAGCCGAGAATTCAAGTGTTTCGCTTCAGGTAGTATCTACCTGAACACAACTAGCAAAAGTCCTCCGTCAATGACGGAGGACTTTTTACTTTGGAGCCGTTGATCGGGATTGAACCGATGACCTCCCCCTTCGTGTACACCCCAATTTCGTCACAATGACTTATATGAGGACTAGACTGTATCTTGTGCATACCTTTCGGGTTAGCACCCCTTGTCAGTCGTTCGGGCGTACTGTGACGCCACGGTCTTGTCCTTTGCAGGATATTAACCGTAATTCGGGTTTCGCTATCTCGTTTCCAAGATAGTGGGCTATATACGATAACCATGGGAGCGCTCTACCAACTGAGCTACAACGGCATAATAAACTGGTAGTGGATTGGAATGCGATGAAGCACCCGCACGACTACCAGTCTTTCCCTCCAAAGAAATTGAATGACCTTAGTCAACAATTCATCTATGGGAAAGCCCTTAAAAGATACCACACCAGCAGATTATTTCAATAAACTGTCGTTTATTCAGCAGGTTGAGTTTATACAGACGATTCCGGAGGAACAGGAGTCGTTACTTCTTCTGGAGGAGTGCTAGGAGTCTGTGTTGCAGGCTCTACAACCTCTACAGGCGTAGGGGGTGGAGTGTTAACAACAGTAGTGGTTCCACCCTGATTATTTAAAGACGCTTTCAATGCTTTCAGCTGGCTTCTATTCAAACACTCAGACTCCTGTCCTGCTTCGCTAAGACAAATCTCTCCGGTAAAGATACGGGTAATATGGTTTGATGCGTTTCCAAGCCATGCGGTAAGTGCATCTCTCCATGTATTTTCTCGGCCAAGGTCGTTAATAGAAACGATATTGAGATTCATTTCCTGTATAGCCTGAACGGTGTACGGGATCAGTCCTGTGTAGTTCATGGACAAGAGGTGCGTATCCTTGTCCTCCGACACCAGGTCGGGAAACAGCTGCCTCACGTCCTGCGCGATAAAGCCTGGATGCTTTGAGGCAGTATTCGATTCGTTATTCCAGTTATAAGATACAGGTGTAAGCGCAAGAATACGACTGAATACTGTTTGATTATCAACAGCGATATTGCTGTTGAAATTCCACGCGCTGTTATCAGCAAGAAGCGTGATGTTTTTCTTGAGGTTCATATCAGAAGAACAAACAAGCGCTGTAGTTGTCGGATTGATGTCGCACGTGCCAGTACTATTCTCGAACCGGGCAACAATGCCCGACGCTGCAGAGGAGCCAACATGCAGCAGGTATCCGGGAGTGGTATTTGAAAAACCAACCTTTCCGCTGGCAACAACAAGTGCCGCGGAGTTAGTGATGGTTGCATTCGTTCCCGCAACAGGTGCGCCGGCGATGTAGACCGTCGCGGCGTTGCTATATGTCACGCCAGTGTTCGCGGCGGCAAGCGTCGGGATGCCGAAGGAGTTGACCATGTTGTTAGTAGCGGTGCCCGAGACGGCGGTGGAGGAGTCAGTGTAGGTCGCCGCAGCAGCCTGGAAGTTGACACCGCTCGTTCCCCAGGCGGCGGCGGTCCTGCTTCCGGCAATGGTCAGTGCTCCGCTCGGAGTGATCGTGCCGATGCCGACGTTGCCTGCAACAGTAAGTCCATTGAGCGGTGCTGAGGTTGAGGCGGAGTACCCGATAGCGGTTCCGCCGTTGACCTGGAGTCGTGAGCCTGGAGTGATCGTGCCGATGCCGACCTGGCTGTTGGCACTAATCTCAAGTATGGGGCCTGCAGATCCAATACCGTTATCAACTCCGAAGAAAATATTAGTTCCTGCAGAAGCTCGAAAGACCATATCTCCAACAGTAGTTCCCGTAAAGAAATTGGCTCCCGATGCAGCAATGCCCCAATATTGTTGATTTGAACCGGTCTTCAAGCTAAACCATGGCGTATTATTTGTACCGCCTGGACTACTGACGGTAATGCCGCCAGTACCGCTCGGCACGACAACACTCAATCTATCTGTCGGCGCCGTCGTACCGATGCCGACGAAGCCAGCACTGGTTACCGCCATTGCATTGGCATATGCCCCTCCATTAACTGAAGATTCCAGTGTTAAGTATCCTGACGGTACTAAGTCTTGCACTGGAACAACATACTGCCTGAAACTAATTGCCTGACTAGTACTAGCAGTAGTACCCCAGCCATTGCCCGTAAAGCGTAGCGCCGGGGAGATTTGCTGGGCACCAAGAGCCGCAGCGTTAGTGTTCACTATTGCCAATCCAGACGTATCGGTTTGAGTAACACCTAACCCACCAGTAGTGATATCGAGTTTTGAAGTAGGACTACTAGTGCCAATACCAACATTTTTATTCACCAACAATGTAATAACGTCATTATCGTTCGTTCGCAATACCAACGGATGGCTTGATCTTGTACCTATATATCCATTGCCACTACCACTAAAGACTGAGTTTTGTATTCCTCCAATGATTGTATTGAGGACTGTACCTGTAATACCTCCACCCACTTCAAGTGTGGTGGCAGGGGTACTCCCTCCTATTCCTATCCCAACAGAACCTGAGCGAGCAATTCTCATTTTTGTAGTAAGGGTTTGCACTCCTGCACCAGAACCAATCGCATCCGGCGTTTGGAAAATAATGTCACCTTTCGTGGTTGAGTTGCCGGCACCGCGACCTGCCTGAATGGTTAGGTTAGAACCCGCAACGTCAGTTACTACACTCCCGTTCTTCTGACCACTACGGATGAGACCGTCGATAGGAGCGGTACCTGCACCCAAATCACTTCCTACCACAACAACCCCTTGTGTAAAGTTCGATTGCTGTGCAAAGACTAGATTATTTGCCGCATCAGAGGTGATTCCAGACGGAGATCCATTGCCAACGCTTCCCTCTATCCAGTTAATACTGGTGGAAGGACTGGAAAATTTAAACCCGTCGAAATCAGCACCGTTTGGCGAACTTCCCTGAATTCTGAAGCGAGGCGTTGCGGAAGGTGCACTCGTACTTCTATAAAATCCTATATAGGGCGCGTTCACGCTGCCTCCGTTAGGGTTATTCAGCGAATACAGTCTTAAGCCATCAACATCGCCGCGCGCTATCACATCAACATGAGGATTAGGATTAGTAGTAGTGCCGTTTCCCAAAACAATGTTGTCACCAGTTATGGCTGCATTGCCGTCAACCTTTAACGCATAGGAATTTGTAATAGCGACATTGGCCCCAGCAATTGGATTTCCTGCGATGTATACTGTCGCGGCATTGGTATAGGTAACCAAAGTATTGGTTGAAGCAAGTGTCGGAACGCCGAACGTGTTGACCATGTTGCTGGCGGCGGTGCCCGATGTTGCCGTCGAGGAGTCGGTATAGGTCGCTGCAGCAGTCTGGAAATTGATGCCGTTCAAGCCCCAGGCGGCGGCAGTCCTGCTTCCTGCAAGAGTAAGCAGTCCTGATGGAGCAGTAGTGCCGATGCCGACGTTGCCCGCGCTGTAGTAGACGGAGGTGCCTGACGCGGTCCACGGGGAAACCGCCACGCTGCAGTTTGCGTCCCCGGGTGCGCATTGGGGATCAAGGGTCTGGCCGGCGGCGTAGGGCGAGGCGGGCGGGGTCGCGTACGAGACCGTGAAGGAGAACAGCACCAAGAAGCCTAGTGATATAAGCAGGGTCTTGTGTCCAATGAAAAAACTACGAACGCGGTTCATGCCTATAAATTATATCATGTAAATAAAAACACCGAGACATAGTCTCGGTGTTTTTATTGCTGTTTTATTATCGAACGAAGGTCAATGCTACGCCCTTCTTGTTTCCGCGACCAGTACGGCCGATACGGTGAACATAAGTGTCGTATGTTGAAGGAGTATCGAAGTTAATCACGTGAGTGATGTCTGGAATGTCGATACCGCGAGCTGCAACGTCAGTTGCAATCACCGCCTGAATCTGTCCCTTAGACAAGGCTTCAACAGCGCGAGAACGTTCACGAGAACGCATATCGCCGTGCAATGCAGATACTGCAAATCCACGATCTTTCAATTCACGAGCAAGCTCGTCTGTGTGGTGCTTTGTCTCACGGAAGATCAATACTTTCTTGAATTCTTCCTGAGTAAGAAGATCATGAAGCTTTTCTACACGATCAGCAGGATGGCTGCGGATCACGTCTTGGTCAACGTTTGAAGCGGTATCACGAGTCTTGATTGCAACAGTAACAGGATCCGTTAGGAAATCCTGACACAAGTGCTTGATCTCAGCAGAGAATGTCGCTGAGAAGAACAGGCTCTGACGTTCCTTTGGCATACCGCCAAGGATCATGCGCATGTCATCGATGAATCCCATGTCCATCATACGGTCAGCTTCATCAAGTACGATTGTACCAATCTGAGCCATGTTGATCTTGTTGCGAGCAATAAGATCCTTAACACGTCCTGGAGTACCGATCACAATGTGCACACCCATTTCCAATGAACGGATCTGGCGCATGATTGGAAGTCCTCCAACTGCTGATACTGACCACAAGCGCATGCCAACAGTCATTGAACGGAATTCCGCTTCAATCTGCTGAGCAAGTTCGCGAGTTGGGGTAAGGATCATCACTTTGTGATTCTTGTCACTCACTAGCTTGTTGATGATAGGGATTAGAAACGCTGCTGTCTTACCAGTACCAGTGTTTGCAATACCAATCACATCCTTGCCTTCAAGTGCAACAGGAATAGCCTGGTCCTGAATAGGAGAAGGCTGTACGTATCCTTTTGCTGCGAGGTTAGCCGCGAGCAATTCGTGCACGCCAAAGTCAGCAAACGTATGCTTTGCTACGTGTACTTCTTCAACAGTGTCAGTTGCGCGATTGATGAAACGAGTTTCATCAATGTTGTCGCCCTTGAATGAACGTCCCTTGCCGCCGCCACGTCCACCAAATGATGGGCGTCCGCCGCCACTGAACCCTCCACGAGAGCCACCTGAGCTAAAGCCACCACGTGAACCGCCAGAACTGAATCCGCCGCGTGATGCGCCACCTGAGAAACCTCCACTACGTGAAGCTCCCCCACTAAAGCCGCCAGAGTTGCCTCCACGGTTGCCGCCTGCAGATGAAGAACGTGAGAACCCGCCAGCACTTGCTGGACGTGGACCGCGAGAACTTCCTCCTGTAGAACGGGAAAAATTGTTGCCGTTTCCGGCGTTTGTCATAGTCATTATTGTTTTATTTTCTATTACTGTGTCATTCAGACTTCAGAATAGTCCATAACACAATATGTTTAATAATGTTCCTATGATAACATCATTAGTTTTTATTGTCAATGTTTACAAGCAAAAAGCCCCAAAATAGGGCTTTTTGTGTGAAATTGCTAATTATTGCAAATTCTTCTTCTTTTCTTCAAATTCAGCAGTGTTTATCTCCCCTTTTGCGTATCGCTCCTTTAATAGATCAAGGGCACGATTGCCATGCATGGGATGGTTGCAGTTAGTACCATCACACCATCGAGAATGGTGTCGTCCGCGGAATCCGCGAATAGCCCAGACGATAAACATAACAAACAATACCCATCCGATGATGTGGAACATGCCTCCAATGAAATCAAAATATCCGTAATACATATACATTAAATGGTTAGCTACTAATATCTTTATTATAGCACTTTTCATGTTGACAGTAGGCACTTATAGGAATACTGTTAAAGAAAACATAGCATCATGGAAACAGATCATATTATAGCAATCGTAGTATGTATTATTGCATTGCTTGTCATCATCCTTTATACCGTGGCAGAACCGTTAATAGGAAATGAGTGCAACATATGCAGAATATTTTACTGCCCGGTAATCATTGTGTTTACTATAGCGTACATATGTCCGCACAACCCTCTTAACATATTATCAATAGCAGTTTCTATTTTCCTTATTCTTCCCGTAGCAGTATTGGGTAAAAGAATGGACCGCTATCAACCCTAAAAAAGCCGCACAATATGTGCGGCTTTTGTTATGACAACTGTATTCATTCTAAAATGAATATTCTGCCACTAAGTAAATTTCCATGATCAGACTGCATGACTGAGTTCCCACTAAGATAATATCCCCAAGATCCACGTTCTCTACGTAGTCCGTGACTATCTGGTTTATACCAATATAGTGTCAGGAATTCCTTCTGATTTCTTCTGCCATCAATAAGGAAATGATTCTTCCCTCCTTGTACCAGTAATCCTTTCTTGTTAGCGTAGTGTTGCTGGTCAGCAAGATACTTTATCTGATTAAGAGTAAAAGTGACCTGATCTAACATTTCAATGCCGCCAAATTGATCGATGATTTCATCGTGGGTAATTCTACAGTGCAGAGGAAAAGAGGTAGCGGTTCGTTGTTCACTACCAGGAACTTTTGGGTGTAGCCGAGAGGCAATATCCAGAGACATGTCATTTTTTTTAAATGGTGCATTCAGGATTATATCTTTTGTGGTGTTAGCCTCTTGCTTCGGAATAAGAATGGATCCTATCGGTTTTCCTATAATAGTAACCTTCTCGTTAAGCAGAAGCTCTGCTAGCTTTTCCTCGTTTCGCCCATAGTACTTGATCTGCTCCGGGGACATCTTCTTCGCAATCTTAAAGAAAGTCTCGTTTAACTCAAAAAGGTCATTCTTTGAAAATTTGTCCATAATATAAAGATTTTCATTACTCTATAGGATTCGTATTCAAAGTCAAATAGAAAAGCACCCCTTATTGGGGGTGCTTTTATTATGCGCGCATTGGTGGAGGCCGTTGGAAATAGGATACGGGGGTACCGGATTTGAAAAATAAGAATTAAAAAATCCCCGTCATTTCTGATGGGGATTGAATCTATTTCTTTTTACCAAGGAACGTGTACCAATCGGGAAAATCCACATAAACAGCATCGGGACATGCTGGCAAACGAGGATTTTCTTTAGAAGAAGATTTATATTTCCTTCTAGAGGTAGCCCCCAGTTTTCTTGCTGCCTTAGAGGCTTCCTGCCATGTAGGATAAAATATTTCCCTTTTGAAGAATTTGTCCCAACCTGGGAAATCTTTGTAAGACCTATCAAGTTTTAATGGCAGACGTGGATCCTTTTTATAAAGTAACTCATATTGAGTACTACTTAATATCCCAAGTTTTCTTGCTGCCTTAGAGGCTTCCTGCCATGTAGGATAATTATTTGGTTTTTCTTTTCCAAAGAATACATACCAGCCAGGAAAATCCTCATAGAATCTATCAGGACTACCTGGCAGGCGTGAATCTTTTTTAAACAAAGACTTATGTTCTGTTTTAGATGAAGCACCAAGCCTCATTGAGGCTTGGCTCGCTTCCTGCCATGTCTGATAAAACAGTGGCTTCTCTCTTCCAAAAAATTCAGGCTGGCTAGGAAAGTCTTTATAGAAGGTATGGGGACTTGACGGTAGAAGGGGATCGCGAGTATAAATCATTTTATACTCGTTAAGATTTTTTATACCCAATCTTAACGCCGCTTCGCTTGCCTGTTGCCAGGTAAGATAAGATTTATCTCTTCCTAAAAAATCATCCCAGTCAGGAAAATCCAGGTAATAAGTAGCGGGGCTCGATGGTAGAAGAGGGTCTTGTTTGTAAAGTGATCCATATTGACTGCTACTTAGTATCCCTATCTTTCTCGTAGCCTCAGATGCCTCTTGCCAAGTAGAATAAAATTCCTTTTCCGGCAATCCATATCCCTGAATTAAATTTAAAATCTCTTCGTGATCAACACTTACAGACTCAATAACCTCATCAGATATTCCATCAAGATCATCGCTGCTTACTAAATTGAACTTTCTCCTAACAAATGTTTCGGTTCCCGATTCTTCATCAGGAGCAACAAATGGTCCCTTGCCTTCAAGCGCATCGTTGTACCATACCTGTCTTTTTCCTTTGAACATAAGCTGCACAACATATGCAACCTTATCAAGAAAGAGTTCATCAATTCGAGTAGATCTACCCGCTCCTTGGATAAGGTCGACCATAGAATTAACAGGGTATGCATACAGTACGCCATGAACACCAGCGTCATCAAAACCTTCTTTAATGGTATCGATACCAACCAAAACTTTAAATCCGTTATTAGCGAATCTTTTGAAAAGTCTTTCTCGGTCATCGATATTCATTTTTCCGGTAATAATTTCAGCTGAGATGCCATTGCTACGCAACTCATCCACTAAGTCACACCCCTGATATACAGAAGCAGTGAACATGATGAATCTTGTACCTCTTTTTTCAAAGATTTTCTTGTACAGCTTTGCTGCCGCAATATTACCGCCCTGACGGATGATATCCTTGCCCATGCGTTCCATGAATTCCGGCTGCGTCTCATCGCTACGTTTACCCACTATCTCTATCTGAACCTTGCCAATAATGAATTGGATTGCTGAAAGCATTCCAACCTTTACGGCTTCGGGTATAGAAATACGGTATGCCTCATGGCCGAGAAAATCTTTCAAATTCCTTTTCTCATCATACGTTGGCGTAGCAGTAAAGCCGATAATAATTGCATGTTCCTGTTGAAGAATTTTTGCCTTTGTCTTTTCCCCTAAAGCCTTATGAGCTTCATCAAGGAAGAAGACGCTGTACTTTTTGAGCACCTCAGCACTGACATTACGAAATGAGTTGTACGTCATTACAGTAACCTGCTTGTCATAAGTTTTGTGCTTATTTCCAACAAGCCCGATTATCAAATGCTTTGCGAATTTCATAAACTCCCGCTGCATCTGAGTAAGCAATGTAATTTTTGGAACAAGAAGAAGCACCTGAAGATCTGAGCCATTAATAATGGCATCTGCTAAGGTAGACTGGATAAATGATTTACCCATACCTGTTGGACCTTCAATATACATGGTCCGTATACCTTTCACGATTGCATCGCGAATGCTGGTATAGACAGTTTCCTGCCCTCCACGGAATATGTTTATAGGAACATATTCGCGCAGATTTTTTACGATAAGTTTGAATACGTTTTTCATTTTCTATTGTTTTTAAGGTTCAAAATTGTTTTTATTACTTTACATTAAAAAAATAAAAAGTCAACGATACGATGCCCTGCTCTTGAACTAAAAACACCCTTCGGTTAAAAGGGTGTTTTTAGTTTATTTCATTCTGCGCGATCGAGCGGACTTGAACCGCCGACCTCCCG
>JAQBRC010000019.1 GCA_028286705.1 Candidatus Nomurabacteria bacterium | reverse complement strand
GAGAATTCCCCTGTAGAGCCTAAATTTTTACTATGGTGTTTTTTGACACATCCAACATTAATTGGGGGAGTGCCATAAATTTCTTGAGTAGTGCGCGCGAAAGAGAAGGTAAAGATATTCACGTCTACGGACCGCTGGTATCCGTGATGCCATACACGAGAGAAAAATTTTAAATAAATCGATTTAAGTACAAAGTAACACTGCCCGGTATAGAATCCGGGCAGTTTTTTATTATCTCGCGTAATCAATAATTCTTGTCTCTCTAATTATCGTCACCTTAATCTGTCCCGGATATCGCAATTCAGTTTCGATACTGAGGGCGATAGTGCGAGCCAGATTCTTGGCTTCAAAATCAGAAACATTTTCTGGATGAACGAAGATGCGAATCTCTCGTCCTGCTTGGAGTGCGTATGCTTTCTCAACTCCTGCAAAGCGAGAGGCAAGTCCTTCAAGTTCTGCCAATCGCTTAAGATACAGCTCTGCAGTATCACGACGTGCCCCAGGACGTGCTCCTGAAATCATATCTGCAGTCTGTACGATAACTGCTTCGAGACTTTCATGAGGTACGTCATCATGATGACTCTTCATGGCATTCACAATACGTTCGTCAGTATTGAATCGTCGCAATACCTTTATGCCAATCTCAACATGCGTTCCCTCGAACTCATGATCCAAGGCTTTGCCGAGATCGTGCACTAGTGCACCGGCCTTGGCAATATAGATATCAGCACCAACTTCAGCAGCCAGCATTTCTGCAATGTGTGCCATTTCGATTGAATGTTGCAATACGTTTTGTCCGTAGCTAGTGCGGAAATGTAGGCGACCTAAGATTGCAACGAGTCGTGGATCAAAGTTATAGATACCACACTCATATACTGCAGCCGCACCCTTTTCTTTGATGGTTTCGTGAATTTTTTGTTTTGCAGACTCAATCTCTTCCTCAATGCGAGCGGGCTGAATGCGGCCATCTTCAACCAATACCCTTAATGCTTCAACGGCAATAGCGCGACGTACCGGATCAAAACATGAAACAACTATTGCTCCAGGTGTTTCGTCAACTAACAATTCAACGCCGCTAAAGCGCTCAAAGGTACGAATGTTGCGGCCCTCTTTTCCGATAATCTTCCCCTTAACTTCTTCGTTGGGAATAACAACACTAGAAGTTGTTAGTTCATTAGCAGTTGGCACAGCCAAACGCTGTATTGCCATAACCAAAATGTTCTTGGCTTTGTCATTAAGCGATTCGCGCATCTGTGCATCAAGCTTGCGAGAGCGAACCTCAAGATCTTCTTGGTATTGATCTTGTGTTTCTTTTATAAGAAGGTCACGAGCCTGACTTTTTGTATAGCCAGCAAGTGTCATGAGCAATGCTTCGTGTTCACTGCGCAGCTGCTCAACTGTTTCTAACTCTTCTATTAGTTCTTCCTTTTTCCCCTCAAGAAATGCAGTGCGTTCATCTAATTCGATTTGTCTTCCATCAAGCAATTCTTCCTTGCGAGCAAGACGCTCGTACAGCTCATCAGCTTTCAAATGAGCATCGTCAATCAGTCCTTGTGCCTGTTCACGCGCAGCCAAAAGTCTCTCTGAAATAGAGAGTTCGAGACTGTTCTTTTGCAGCAATAGCACAACCATTCGAGCGGCATAGCCGATGATGATGCCAAGAGCGAGTGCTGATCCTATGATGACAGCAAGATGCATGTTATTTAACCGCTACTGGTTTGGTAATGACATCGTCGATAATGCCGTACTTCTTTGATTCCGGTGCGTCCATATAGAAATCTTTTTCCATGTCTATTTCTACCTTAGCAATTTTCTGGCCAGTATTTTTTGCAAAGATTTCATTTAGACGATGGCGAAGCTTAAGAATCTGCTTTGCGCTGATTTCGATATCACTTGCTCTTCCTTCCACACCGCCTGAAGGCTGGTGAATCATGATCTCAGAATTAGGCAGTGCAAAGCGCTTTCCTTTTGCACCAGCTGCAAGCAGGTGTGAGCCCATCGATGCCGCAAGACCAACACAGATTGTTGAAACATCTGGTTTGATAAATTGCATGGTATCAAGGATAGCTAATCCAGCGGTTACAGAACCGCCTGGGGAGTTGATGTATAGATAAATATCTTTCTTAGCATCTTCGTTTGCAAGGAAAAGCAACTGAGCGATAACAATGTTTGCAACATTGTCGTCAATTGGTCCTGCTAGAAAGATAATGCGATCACGGAGCAAACGAGAGTAAATGTCATACGCTCGTTCTCCGTTGGTAGTTTTTTCGATAACGGTAGGGATTAACATAGATTCAAAATTTTATGATTATTCAATAATTTCATACAACCAACACTGTCAGACTGAATAATCGAACTATAGCGTTTTTGTTTGACTTTGTCGATGGAAAGCGTAGAGTGGAGAAAACTCACTCTTAAATCTAACCGTATGTCATTTAAAAAAATAATACTAACAGGATTTATGCCCTTTGGTGACTATGCCGTTAACCCTGTTCAGCATATTGCTGAACACTTTAATGGCAAAATTATCGGGCAGTATGGTAAAAGAAAGGTTATAGGCATGGTGTTACCATGCGGTTATTTTTCCGCATTCCATATACTTTCCCAAGCAATCGACGAGATAAAGCCTACCGCAATCATAAGTATGGGATTGTCTTCGTCAGTTAAGGGCATTCGTATTGAAACGCGGTTTCGCAACAAGATGCATAGCAAGTATGCGGATTGTGACGGATACAAGCCCGTACATACAAGAATAAAACAAATTGCACGGGGGTATTATGAAGCAACCGCAGATGCTCAGTTATTGGCCTCTACCCTTTCTAAAAACAATATCTCAAACGAGATTTCAACAAATGCAGACAGTTTTATTTGTAATTCGCTTGGATACCTTACAACTAGAAAGATTGTCATCAGCAACCTTCATATTACCAACACACTCATACACATCCCTTGGACTGATGAGTATAAAGATCAAATAGTGCTTTCCCCGAAAAAGCTCTACATGAAAAAAGAAGAAGTTTATGAAGCCTTCAATCTCCTGTTGGATACTATTTAAACAAAAGACCGAACACACGCTGTTCGGCCTCTTTTATTTTCTATTGGGTTATATATCGCAAAATAAAAAGCCCCGTCTCCAAGGGGGCTTTTTTCTTTCTGCACGGACGGCAATTCAACTAAACGTAACACTACCTTTGAACCTTCTTTTGGGTTGCCTTTGTAAGAGACCTAACAAATACGAACGGACGGGGGAGTACGGCCCTCGATTGGATTGAACTGTTCAAACTCTCATGTTATCGTTTTTTAGGGGGATTAAAAATCTAAATTACTTTTTTTAAAGTACTGTACAACGATGTACTAACTAAGTGCACAATACGCCTTGTGCCTAATGATGTCAATGAAATAAAAATGCCCCGATATCGGGGCATTTTTATTATTTTCCTTCGAGCATCGACAATGTCTTTTCGTTGGTCAACATCATATCTACATATGCTGCAGTGCGGACCTGGTCTGCACCAGGATACATTGCCATAAGGCGTTCTGTCTCCACCTGGACTTCCTCGTCAGCAGGAACAATATCTTCCTTGCGAGAGATAGCATTCAAGACAAGCTGCACGCGAGCGCGCTTCTCAGCTTCAGGCTTGAAGTCATTCATGATGCCTTCCTTAGTCAGATTGCTCTGCTTAAGATAGTCATCAAGAGTGAATCCAGCACGAGTGATATCAGCTTCAACTTGAGCAAGCATCTTTTCCTGTTCAGACTGCAATACGATTGCAGGAATAACGAAGTCAGTCTTTGCAACGATTGCTTCCATGATTGCAATGCGACGCTTGTCCTTTGCATCCTGTTCCTTTTCGCGAACTACATTTTCCTTAATCTTTTCACGCATCTGTGCAACGTCTTCAAATTCTCCAAATGACTTTGCGAACTCATCATTCACTTCAGGGAGCTCTTCTTTGTGGTCATGTGTCTGATCAGGTCCGTGTACGTGTCCGTATGCACGAAGCTGACGAAGTTCTTCAACCACCTTATCAATATCTGCCTCAGTTACCGCTTCAGCTGAAACGGCTTCGATTTCCTTGGCAATCTTCTTATAGTCTGGAAGATCAATCTTTGGCAAGATTGTTGCGGTGATAGTAAAGGTAATGTCAGTGCCGCGAGTGAGGGCAGTGATCGCTAGTTCAGGACGACCGATAATATCAACGCCTGTTTCCTTGATGATTTCAGGATATAGATCCTGCAAGGCCTTTTCTGCCATGTTATTCAGTAGCAATTCCTCTGGAATGTGTGACTTTGCCACCGCTTCAGGAATTTTTCCCTTGCGAAAACCATCAATATTCAAATGGCCAGCCATATGTTCAAAGGCTTTTTTCTCATATGTTGCAACAGTATCCCATTGCACTGTTCCGGTGATTTCAACTCGTGAATCAGGAAGTTCTTTTACGCTCGCTGTGTGTGTTTTATTCATATCGAGCAGAGTCTAACACAGGGGTTAGAGATTGGCTACGGAAGCCTTGA
>JAQBRC010000010.1 GCA_028286705.1 Candidatus Nomurabacteria bacterium | reverse complement strand
GGCCTTTCCTAAAGCGAAAAACTTTACCCCGGAGGGACTATCGTGTATTAGCACACCTTTCGGTGCGTTATTCACGACTTTAGGGTAAGTACCTATGTATTACTACCTCGTCTGCCACTAACCAGCGTCCTACTTCAAAATATCGTTTTGTATCGTATTGCTACTCAACTCCACTTTATCGATCAGTAGAACAAGGTCCGTTCGACTTGCATGCCTTATCCACGCCGCCAGCGTTCATCCTGAGCTAGGATCAAACTCTTCTTAAAAGTCTTTAAATATAAATAGTTAAAGACCTAGACTGAGACAAAATAAAAATGACTTCTTATTTTGTCTCCTATTTTTGGGACACAATTGTGTTTATGTTAATTATAGATTTTGCATTTACTATGTAATTTTCAAACAACTAACCCACCTGTGTGAGCGACCACTAGTATATACGTCTGAAGTTTAAAGTCAACCTTTTCCTCTCCCTTACCCCAAAGTACTAAAAAAGCCCCATTATAGGGCTTTTTCTTACGATTCTTCCAGGATAATACGGTCTTCAAAACCCCCTAGTTTTTGGAGCTTTTGAAGCCTTATTTCCTCAATTTCATTCATGGACCAGCCGTTGAGTTTAATGAGGGACAAAAGGACTTCTAACACATCAGCAACCTCTTCTTTGTTACGATCTTTAGCCACTTCCCCTGCCTCTTCTATGAGTTTGGCATACAGCTTGTCTGAATACTCTAAATCATCGGCAATATGGCTTTTATATGGTTCTTGTTTCTTTTCGAGCAAAGCAGGGATACCGTCTCTTACTAGTTTGTTATGTATTGTCATAATGTTCAGTTTTTTCTATCCTATGCCTTTTGCAATAAATTGCAATAAAAAAATCCCCCGAATTCATTGGGGGATTTTAAGGCTATATTGCTATAGCTACACTTTTAAGGGCTTCATCAAATGCTTCTGCAAGTGTTTCTCCTTTGCCGTACTTTCTATATTTGCCTGCATGGGCAGTGAGTGATGGTACTTGGTATTCTTCAAAGATAACTACGTACTCACTATCTCCACCATCATAGGTTAGCGTAGCCAACGATCTTTTCATTTGTTTTAGCAATTCGGATATCATGTTAAATGCAACTGGATAAGGATATTTCTTATCGATATCTTCAGTTGACTCACCCCGAATAGTTAAGGCGAGGCTTGTTAACAAATGATCAATGCCTTTATCGGATCTTACCGAAACCGGTGCCCCGAGGAAATGGGGATAAAAAGTAGCACAAAGCAATATGTCAGAAAAGGATGCAATCTTGATAGCTCCTTTTGAAAGCAACGATTCAACGATGCCCTTGTTTAATATCTCATTCATAACGTACGGGTTTTGACCCATACTATACTCAATTGATCTAAAGTTCAATACTACTTCGCCACCTTCACCGCCTCATCAAACTTGATAGAAAGAAGCTTTGATCCCCCATCAGTTCCCAATGTAACGCCATACAATACAGACGCACGAGACATAGTCTCTCTGTTATGAGTAACAACGATCAACTGAGAGTATTCAGCCAAGAGTTCAATCATGTCGCCATAGCGACGTGAGTTCGCCTCATCCAACGCAGCATCAGTCTCATCCAATACAAGGAATGGCGGTGGGTTAACCTGAGAGATAGCAAACAAGAGTGCGATTGAAACCAATGATCGCTCCCCTCCTGACAGCATGTTAAGTTCCTTCACTTTCTTTTCAGGCAGGTTAACATGCACTTCGATACCGCGTTCAAATTCATCCTCTTGCTCTTCAAGCTCCTCGCCTTCTAATGCAAGCTCCTCATCAGCATTCTTTCTGCGACGCTTCTTTTCTAGCGTTATAGACAAGAACGCACTTCCTCCTCCAAACATAGTCTTAAAGAAGTCGCTAAAGCGCTCGTTAATAACCTTAATGCCGCTAGTGAATTGCTCATCAAGTACTCGCTTAAGGTCAATAATAAGCGTTTCAAGATTACGAACACCTGACTCGATGTCAGTTACCTCCCTTGCCAAGAATGTATCTCTTTCAACAGTTGATTCATATTCTGAAACAACTTCATTGCCAATACCTGCATGTTCATCAAGTCGTATCTTCAAACGATCAATATTTCTCTTCTGTGTATGCAAATCAAATTCAGGAATTGATTGTGCATTGTTTAGTTGTTGCACAAATCCAACACCAAACAAAAACCCCGCCTCCTTAAGCTCTGCATCAAAGAGTTCCTTGCGCTGCAAGAACGCACTCTTTGATACTTCAAGTATCTGCAGTTCTGATTCGCTCTGCTTGATATCTGAGATGATTTCATAACGCTTGCGAGTCGATACCTGATTTGCCAACATAGACACGTCACGAGCCTGCTCAGCGGCCTGTAGGCTGCCCTGAAGATCTTCTTCCTGTCCGATGTATGCCTTGAGTTCTCGTTCCAACTCTTCAAGTTCAAGCGCAGTATCCTTGATACCTGTATCAACAACTGATGGAACCTCCTGATGTTCTGGCACTTTCTGCTCACGAGCCTTCAATCGAGACACCAAAGACTCGATCTTGCCCATAAGACCTTTAACCATCTCCACTGTTGAAGCTTCTCGAATGCTCTGCATCAACGCTTCAACGTCATCCAATAGCATTCGATACTCTTGCGGGGCAAAGGTAATTGCCTTGGCAACAAACTGTTGCTGTTTGCTCTGCGCAACAAGCATCTGACGCTGCGCTTCAACCATTCCTTCCAAGCGGCTGATACGACTTTCTGTTGTGCGGCGCTTTTCGCGAACGATCTGCAATTGAGCTGAGATAGTTGACCGTTCTGTTGCAGTTGCATCGTGCAGTGTTTCTTCAGGAAGCGTTGATAGCAATTGCTCTAACTGACTCTTCTTTGAAGCGATAAGGCTGTGTGCCTGTGCCAAACGATTGTCTTCTTCTCTAATAAACGATCGTTCTGTTGCGAGATACTGCAAAGATAACAATTCAAGCTCTTCTCGAATAGCTCGTCCCTTCTCAACTTTCTCAACCTGCTTCTTCAGGAAGTTCAAATGCGGTGCCAGTTCTCGACGAAGCGATTGCACTTCCTTCAATGTATTGGTTGCCTTAGTTAGCTTGCTTTCGCTTTCCTTGATACGGTAGTGGTAGATCTTGAGACCAAGTGCGTCTTCAAGCATTTCGCGACGGTCTCGTGCAGAGGCACGCAAAATACCATCAGCCTCTCCCTGAGAGATGATGTGATGGCCTGAGGTGCCAATGTTAACTGAACTTAACAGTTCAACCATTTGCTTCAAACGAATCTCAGTTCCGTTCATTAAGTAGCGACTGGTACCATCAGCATAGAGTTCGCGAGTAAAGGTAACTTCGTCAAACAATACTGGTGCACCTGTCTTGTCGGAATCAGGAGAAAAGTTAAATACTTTATCGGTATTGTCGAAAGTGATGGAAACGGCGGCACGATTGAGTTTGGGAGCGTTTGAGCCACCCTTAAAGATGAGGTCAGAACCACTCTTTCCGCGCATGCTCTTCATTGACTGTTCACCTAGAACAAATCTAAACGATTCAACCACGTTACTCTTCCCTGATCCGTTAGGACCAACGATTGAAGTAACTGGTGCGGTAAAGGTCAAGGTCGCCTTCTTTGCAAAGGACTTGAAACCAGAAATCTCTATCTGCTTGAGACGCATAATGGAATAAGTATAGCAAATAATAATAAAAACCCATCAGCATGCTGATGGGTTTTTCTTGTAACAAGAAAGGTAATGTACCGCCCTATCTCTGTCTTTCCGACGCCGTTCCTTCAATTGTTCCCACTTATCATCGATAGAGTGATCAGTACGCGACTCATAGAGAGCAATAAAATCATCATATTGCTTGATTTTAATTTCTGCCCCGACCTCTTTCCATAGCTGGGAAGTCCTTACTCTTTCAAGGTACGGTGTTCTTTTTTTATAGGACATAAAAAAAGCGGTCAGCAACTGAAAGATGATAATAAAGGTACCCCATGCAAACAAATGCGGAACATGATAGAAAAATAAGATAAGTATGCACAATACAGCGCCACCTATTGCAACATGTCGCATAGGCTTAAAAATTTTTCTGTACGTAAATTTTTGATCAAAGGCAGCAACAGCAAACCTTTCTTCATGAGTGTAGTCAGCAGTTTTTTTCATGACAAGGTGTTTTAAGGTAAACAATGGTTCTTTTCCGTAGTTATACCATGCACCCCTTAAATTACAACCAGCCTTTCTTTTCAAGAGCTGCCAGAGCTGCAGTCTGCTGCGCTTCCTGCTTGCTCTTGCCCTTGCCTTCGGCAATCTTCTGTTCTCCGAAGAATACGCCGATAGTGAAGTACTTGTCGTGATCAGGACCTGATTCACCCATAACGCGGTATGAAGGGGTGAGACCAAGACGTTCCTGTGCTTCTTCCTGCACCTGACTCTTTGCATCTTTCCATGTCTTCATCTTAAGAATCTCTTCAAGACGAGGGAGCAATGTTGTGTGAATAAAGTGCTTGCATGGTTCATATCCCTGATCGAGATACAAGCCGCCAACAAATGATTCGTACGTGTTTGCAAGAATTGTCTGACGTGCACGGCCGGTATCTTTAGCCTCCCCTTTTGAAAGAAGGAGGAAGTCATTCATGCCAAGTTCAGTTGCAACTTCGCCCATGATAACTGCGTTAACCAATGCTGAACGATATGCAGTTAAGTCTCCTTCATTGTGTGTAGGGAAATTGCGGAAAAGATAGTCGGTTACGATAAGTTCGATAACGGCATCGCCAAGAAACTCAAAGCGCTCATTATGTTCCAGGCCTGATTTTGGGTTCTCGTTGATAAAAGACCTGTGCGTAAACGCCCGTTGTATTAAGGTTGGATCATTAAAGACAATGCCGAGGGATTGTTCAAATGGAGTAAAGTCTTTCATTGTATATAAATAATAGCTATTATTTATGGGTAATCAGCTCGATTGCCTTAGCTATAAGAGGCAATATATCATCATAAATCGTCAGGTCAACTACCTCGTGCAACGGGAACCACTGCGCCTTGTCTAGCCCGCCGTGACTGTGCAGATCAAGCTCTTGGTATTTGGCCTCTGCTAGATAGAAGGTAACCACCTTTCTAATTTTCCCTTTTTCAGGATGAGACGCCACATAATCAATTGCTCCGATTTCTGGACCAATTTCAACAGTGATACCGAGCTTTTCTTCGATTTCTCGCTTGCCGCCTTCTTCGCTAGTTTCTTCTCCTTCTAGTCCGCCCTTAGGCAAAGTCCAGTATCCGAAGACATCGTGTACCAAAGCAACATAATCGCTCCCTTCATGCTTGGCATGAACGATACCGCCCGCCTTCGCTTCAACAACAAGCTTAGAAATATCAATTGGTTCTTCGGGAAACTTGTTAGCAACCTTGGGCTTAGTTGCCTGATCCTTTCCTGGTTCGCCAATTTCCTTGTATACGGCACCTAGTACTCCGTTAACGAACTTGCCACTGTTCTCTCCGCCAAAGTTCTTGGCTAGTTCGATAGACTCGTTAATAGCCACCTTAGGAGGAACCTGGTCACGATCGCCAAACAACAGTTCAGCCAAACCAAGACGCAAGATGTTGCGGTCTACGTTTGAAATTTTTTCCAGTGGCCATTCTGGTGCTGCTTTCATGATGATGTCATCAATGATTGCCTGCTTGCGCTGCACTGTTTCCGCAAGCTCGTACATAAAATCAGCATCAGTATGTCCTGGTGCGAATTCCTTTATGTCACGGTCAATAATAGCCTTCAGCTCTTCAGGTTTTCCTGAAAGATCCCATTCGAATAGTGCTTGAAGAACAATTGATCGTGATAGGTGCCGATTGGCCATAATGATGATTATTTTGAAGTTGCTTTACGTTGCTTTTTAACCACTGCCTTAACAGGATCTCCAATGACTTGACGTCCCTTGTATACCCCATCAATGCTTGCGCGATGACGGATATGTACAGTTCCAGTCGTGTCTGTTGAAAGAGCTGGGCTTTTTAATGCGTGGTGCGAACGGCGATTAGCCGTATGCGCGCGCGTATGTCTCATGCGTACTACCATATCCGGACATAGTACTACAGACTTGGGAAAAAGTAAAATAAAAAGCCCAACCGTGCATAACGGGTGGGCTTTGTTAACATTTTAATTACCTGATTCAATTTGGAGAAAATTTCCTTCTTAGCACGTCTGTGAGGGTAAGCATTTTAGAGCGCGGCTCCTTGTTTTTTACAAAACGTTCGTAGCCTTCCTTTTGGGAATGCGGTCTTACGGGAGAGCCAGATATAAATTTTTGCTGTTCAAATAGTATGTTAAGCAAAGATTCTTTTACCCAAACAAATTCCTTTATTTTGGGATTTAATATCGGATCAGGCATCCTCACCTTTCCTTTAAAGTCGTCAACTAATCCATAGTTTCGCCAATGATATTCATCATCAACGTCCGGATTGGTATTTTTAACCTTTTTAGGGAAGCCAAGCCACTTAACGCTGTTACATACAAGTCCTGTTTCTTTCACTATTCCAAAGCGCAAAAGGTTGAAAGGGGTTTCTTCAGTACTGATACTAGTGTCATCTGATTCAACTTTAACTTTATCTTTTGGCAGGCCAGAAAGGGTTGTATTGTAAGCACCAAGTAAAACGCTTTTTGTTTTCTTGTTATAAATAACAATGATAACTCCGAAGTCACCCTTAAGAGATGTAATTGAGGGGAAACGTAGTTCAAATTCTTTAGGTAATTTTTCAAGGTACTTTTTGAGCTGCTGAGGACTACTCAAGATAAGCTCTGTTTCAGTTGCCATCATTTTCGATAATTTATCTCAAAGTAACAAATAATTCAACATTTGTCAATAGCTGGCAAAAACCCTTAGAAATGCTATAGTTTTTGGATGAATACCAATAATACAGAACATCAACGCCATTCCCTTGCTCATCTTCTCGGAGCTGCGATCACGCAGATCTATCCTGATGCCAAGTTGACGCTAGGGCCAGCAGTGGAAGATGGTTTTTATTATGACACTAAGTTCTCAGGAGGTTCTGTAAACGAAGCAGATCTTATAACTATCGAGAACAAGATGCGAGAAATTCTTCCAACATGGAAGACTGTGACTCATAAGGAAGTTTCCAAAGAGGAAGCATTGGATTTCTTCAAAGGAAACGAGTTCAAGACTGAACTGATTAACGAAATCGCTGATCGTGGCGAGCCAATCACCCTCTACACTATGGGCGACTTTGTTGACTTGTGTCGCGGCGGACACATTGAAGATCTTAGTGTCATTGACCCTGATTCATTCAAACTAGACCGCATTGCCGGAGCATACTGGCGTGGAGACGAAAAGAATCCAATGCTGACTCGTATTTACGGTCTTGCATTCAACTCAAAGGCAGACCTTGAACACTATCAGTGGCAGATGGAAGAAGCCAAGAAGCGCGATCATCGCAAACTCGGCAAGGAACTGAAGCTCTTCACCATCTCTGACCTTGTCGGATCTGGTCTTCCCCTCTTCCATCCAAACGGCATGATTGTCCGCAAGGAACTTGAAGAATACCTGTGGAGTCTGCATGTTAAGAAAGGATACAGCCGTGTATGGACACCTCATGTTGCCAAAGAAGCACTGTACGAAACATCTGGCCATGCAGGACACTACATGGATGACATGTTCTCTGTATTCGGAGGAACTTCAAAGGAGAAGTTCTACCTGAAGCCAATGAACTGCCCACACCACATGCAGATCTTTGCTGACAACCAGTTCTCATATCGTGACATGCCTGTTCGATACTTCGAACCTGCAACTGTATACCGTGACGAAAAGACTGGTCAGCTTAGTGGCCTCACTCGCGTTCGAGCTATCACACAAGACGACGGCCACCTATTCTGTCGTCCTGCACAGATCGGAGAAGAAATCACCACCATCGTCGGCATCATCAAGGAATTCTATACAACTATGGGCATGATTGATGGATACTGGGTGCGTCTTTCTCTTCGCGGAGATGACACTTCGAAGTATCTTGGTTCCGACGAAGTCTGGGCAACTGCAGAAAAGGCGTTGACCGATATCTGCATCGCTCAAAACCTGCCATACATTCCTGCCAAGGATGAAGCAGCATTCTACGGACCAAAGCTCGACTTCATGTTCAAGGATGCAATTGGCCGTGAATGGCAGCTAGCAACTATTCAGTGTGACTTCAACCTGCCTGAACGCTTTGACCTTTCATACATTAATGAACAGGGCGAAAAGGAGCGACCAGTTGTTATCCATCGTGCCATCTCTGGATCAATAGAACGCTTTATGGGCGTGATGATTGAACACTTTAGTGGTGCCTTTCCCGTATGGCTCGCTCCAGTACAGGTTGCAATCCTTCCTGTTGGAGAAAAATTTGCTGACTATGGAGAAAAAGTGAGAGCAGCATTGCAGGATGCCAACATTCGCATAACCATGTCGACAACAGAAAGTCTCGGCAAGCGTATCCGTACCGCCAAGACTGAAAAGATTCCTTATCAGATCGTTATCGGAGAAAAGGAACAATCTTCTGACACACTGACAGTTGAGGGCCGAAACGACCTGAAGCTAGAAGGGATTTCAATTGAAGATTTCATTGCTCGAATTGCAACTGAAATAAAAGACCGTACATTATAGTTTTTTATTGGTATACTGTTCCATATGAAAAAACAACAAGGATTTACCCTTATCGAGCTCCTTGTCGTCATTGCCATCATCGGCATCCTGGCGTCAGTAATTCTCGCGTCTCTTAACAGTGCGCGGCTAAAAGCTCGTGACGCAAAGCGAATGTCTGATTTGCATGAAATACAGATAGCATTAGAATCCTATTACAACGATAATGGCTTTTATCCACCTTGTAATGTATCAGGTCAGGATGCGTGTACTACTACTGGAGGGTCTTATCCACCAATGAGTGCAATGCTTATAGTTCCTCAATATATTTCTTCTATCAGCAATGATCCCACAAATATTGCAACGCAGTATGGTTATTACTACACACGAGGATTCAAGATAACTGGCCCAGGAATTACCTATGTTCAAACAGGATCAAAGGGGGACTATATTCTCGGTACTCGACTAGAAAATCCGAAAGGAGGTCCTTTTCCTGGTTGGGATAATAACAATCTTAACTATCTTATCGGAAACTAAAACTCCCCAGTTGGGGAGTTTTATGTTAGATACTGCTTTTAATAAGTTCTTTGAGTTCGGTGATAGCTTGCTCCTTCTGTTCTGCTTGCTTCATCCAGAATGCCTTGAGTTCTTCACTCTCAGCTTCAGTATGATAAATGTTTTTGATACGCCACAGGCTCTTTGACTCTTGTGTCATCTGGTTCATAAGGTTGTATACGTTGTTGTTCTGCATGAATCTAGTATAGCGTTTATGGTGCGATATAGACAATACAGACATTGTTGCCATTATTGACCCCAAATGTTTGGGTTAGCTGGCAGGGAGTATTGTCTTCAAGCGTATATTCGATGATGGGCTTTCCTAGATAGTTTGCGTTGTAGTAGTAGCCGGTCATTGCTCGCGTACCGCCATCTGGGTCAGTGGGTTTCTGAGAAATGCTTCTCAAAAGAAACGCGTCGACGGTAGGGTCGGCACCTGCATTGCTGCAAGTGCTACTTATGCAGTAGAACGAACCAGGATTGGTAAGAGGAACTGGCAGTGTGCCATTGTCATAGCTTAAGTTAAACGCAGTAATGAGCTGGCGTACCTGAGTAATTCTTTGAGCGTTTCGAGCTTTTAGCCGCGCACTGTTAAGAGACGCGAGAATTACTGACGCCAGGATGCCGATGATGGCAATGACGACAAGGAGCTCGATAAGGGTAAATCCTTTATTGCCTTTCATTTAGTTATTATATAAAAAATTCTTCATATTTGCATTAAAACCGCACACCATATCCTTTGCAAATCGGTCTAGCGTTTTTTCGTTTTTGTGTTAAAATACAGTCAAATAGAAATAACAATGGAAATACAGGAACACGAGCAAGAACGGACAAACACAACAAGCAGCAAACAAGCGGATTCTCATTCGATTAATCAATTAGAAGTAAAGGCTGGCATTAAGCTTAGCGGTTATGACCTCGCCTTAGCACTATTAGGCAATGGTAATAGACGTCGTCACAGTAAATTCAGAACTCTTTAACTAAGAAACAAAAAAGCCCCCTACCAAGGGGGTACTTTTTATTTAGATATCAAGATTTGCCATCTTGGCATTTGACTGGATGAAGGATTTGCGGGGAGCAACTTCAGAACCCATGAGCATGTCGAAGGTTTTGTGTGCCTCTTCTGCATCCTCAACCACAACCTGCTTGATAACGCGCTTTGAAGGATCCATGGTTGTTTCCCAGAGCTCGTCAGCGTTCATTTCTCCGAGACCTTTGTATCGCTGAATGGTGATCTTGGCAGCACGCTTAGTCTTTACCGCCTCTTCCTCCCCTTCCATATCTTCAGAGTCGTCATGCGCATCGCCTGAGTCATCAATTTCCTGTACTACACCGTCGCCGATAGTCTTAAGAATTGTTTCCTTCTCCTGGTCAGTATAGGCATAGAAGAGTTCTCGTCCTTTCTTGATCTTATACAGCGGAGGAAGCGCGATGTAGATAAAGCCCGCATCGATCACCTGACGGAAGTATCGGTAGAAGAGTGTCAGAATTAGTGTGGTGATGTGTGAGCCGTCCACATCCGCATCAGTTGCAATAATAATCTTGTGGTATCGCATCTTTTCAAGATCGAATGTGTCACCAATAGAAGTACCCATGGCGATCACAAGGTTCTTGATTTCCTGACTTCCTAGCATACGGTCAAGACGAGCACGCTCAACATTCAAGATCTTTCCGCGCAATGGTAAAATTGCCTGAGTACGACGGTCACGTCCCATCTTTGCTGTACCGCCAGCAGAGTCCCCCTCAACGATAAACAGTTCTGATTCTGAAGCATCCTTTGTCTGACAGTCTGCCAACTTACCAGGCAATGTCATGCCTTCAAGTGCCCCTTTACGAAGGATAGAATCCTTAGCAGCCTTTGCTGCCTTGCGAGCACGAAGTGCAAGCAATACTTTCATGATGATAGCCTTAGCTTCATCAGGATGTTCTTCTAGGTATACACCAAATGCTTCGCCAAACGCTGTTGCTGTTGCACCCATTGCCTCTGTCGAACCAAGCTTTGCTTTGGTCTGACCTTCAAACTGAATTTCAGCCAATTTAACTGAAATGATAACGGTTAGACCTTCAAGTACATCATCTCCAGAGAATGCACCATCAGCTTCCTTAACCAGGTTATTCTTCTTGGCATAGGTGTTGATAAGACGAGTAAGGGCAGTCTTGAAACCGGTAACATGCATACCGCCTTCTGGCGTATAGATGTTGTTGGCAAATGCAACGATACGAGGAGTCATGTCATCGATATACTGCAATGCAATTTCAACACCGACATTGTCCTGATCCTTATCAACGTAAAAAATAGTTGGATTGATAACCTTCTGGCGATCGTTATAGTGTCGCACCAAAGACTGCAATCCTCCTTCGAAATAGTATGTAATAGATGGAGCTTCAAGATTCAATTCCTTGAACCAGTACACTGAGTTAGCATCAAACTTTTCAGTTACTTCACGAGCATCAATAATGGTAACGCGAAGACGCTTAACAAGGTATGCCTGCTGTCGAAGACGATCAATAACAGTCTTCCAATCAAAATCAACGGTGTCCTTGAAGATAGAAGCATCAGGCTCGAAGGTGATGATAGTACCAGTGTTCTTTGTAGCACCAATCTTCTTAACTGCTGCCTTTTTGTTTCCCTGAGAATATTCCTGTGCCCATACTGCACCATCCTTGTGCACTTCAGCGCGAGTATAAATAGAGAGCGCGTTTACAACAGATGCACCCACACCGTGCAAACCTCCAGAGACTTTGTACCCACTAGTATCTCCACCGAACTTTCCTCCGGCGTGCAGCGTTGTCATAACTGTTTCCAATGCAGACACTTTTGTCTTCGGGTGTATATCAACAGGAATACCTCGTCCATTGTCGACAACGCGTACGCGATTGCCAGGAAGCAATGTAACCTCAATAGTGTCAGCGTGACCGGCCATGGCTTCGTCACGAGAGTTATCAAAAATTTCCCATACCAAGTGGTGCAGACCATCTATGCCTGTTGAACCAATGTACATTCCGGGACGTCGTCGTACTGGTTCTAGTCCTTCAAGAACTGAAATTTGGTCTGCACCATATGCTGGTGACTTGCTGTCTGATTTAGCCATAATATGCTGAAATTATAGCATTTTTCTTACTCTTGCGCGAGTGCCAGAAGTGGTCTAATTGCCTTCTATTTTAACGCCAAAACGACGTGCCATGGCACAATACGGGCATGAATCACCTTCCCCATACAATTTGGTATGACAAGGCCTCTGGACCCACTCTCCGCTTTCAATAAGGGTCATATAGTCAGCAATATCCTGACGCAGCGCAGCAAGCTCATCTCCGCTAATACGACGTGAATAAATTGCGTTTTTGTCCCCTTTTGCAGCCTCCAAGAAGACCAATCGAGACTCAACAACTGACGTACTGCCATTAGTCACACCATCAAGCAAGAATGAGTACATTGCCAACTGACGAAGCAATCCTGACATTCTTCCTTCCTCATCCCGCTTTTCAATTTCTGTTGTAGTTTTAACTCCTCCAGTCTTCCAATCACTCACACGAGCATCCATACCATTCATGTCTTCTATAAGGTCAATCTTTCCGAACATAGTAAGTCCCGGATACGCAGTGTCTCGATACGTTAGAGGACGTTCTGTTGAGAATGGAATGGTAATCTGGGGTCTGTATACCTTCATCCAGTTCAATACAACAGGCAATGATTCTGATACCAGTTGCGCGGTCAGTCTCTCGTCATAACGAGCCTCAATATTGGCGCAAGCAATAACTTTCTTTTCGATTTGTTCAGCTGTTGGTATTGTTACAGACTTCAATACAAAATCGATATTCTTGTGAACAATATTTCCGACATGCAGTGAGTTATTAAGCTGTTCAGGCAATTGCAAGATATTTCTGAAATACCATTTCCATGGACACTCAAAGAAGTTGTTGAGCAATGTAACAGAAACGTTGTGATCCTTATAGTTATCTTTCACCAATTCCCGCACATCATATGCAACAGCCAGTTGTTCCGCTGCAACAAACAATTTCTGATCTGCGTGCAATATTGCAGCCTCTGTTTCAGACAGGGTTTCTCGTTCAAAAATGTTTTCCGGCAATGCAGCAATGATCTGTGCCAATTGCTGATCCGCGCCAGTATAGCCATGGCGACTGTATGAAATAGTGCAAAAACGTTTCGCACGGGTGATGGCAACATACAATTCTCTCTTCTTCACCATCTCATCCTCAGCATCAATAACTTTCTCTAGGCTTGAAGGCAATGTAAATGCCTGTCGTTTCTTGCTGTTAAATGATTTCTCATCCATATGGGCAATCCAGACTGCGTCAAATTCCAATCCTTTGGAACCGTGAAGGGTAAGCGCCTTGATACCCTTATCCGCCCCAAAGACTGCCAATGCAATATCCTCATCATATTCCTGTAATCGATCGATAAACTCAATATAGCTCTTAATATCTATCCTTGTTCCTCGCTCTGCCTGTGCGAGTGCAACATGCAGCAATGTACGGATTATTTCTACACGACGACGCAACTCTTCGTCATCATCTGAAGTATTCAAAAGACATTTTTCAGCAATAATTTGTACCATGCTGTATGCATCTGAAGTTTGAGAAAGTGTCAGCCATTCGTTAAGCTGCGTACCCCAGGCAACAATGCTTTCGTCATCTGATGCTAACAGTGTCTGGACTGACAATTTTCTTGTGTCTGCCTGTGCGAGAAATGCGTGGCCAGATAACGGCGCAATACCAGACAATGGATCAAGGATCGTTTGAGAAAGTGATACCATATTAAACGGATCTACAATGCTGCGCAGTATGGTTAGGAATGCCTGAGTATCAGCCACTTCAAACAATCGCAACGAGGCAGCCGCAGCAACTGGCAACCCCATGTCTCTCAATACTTGTATGGCACCCTTCACCTGACGATTCTTTGGAACTAAAATGGCACAGCCATCGACATCAATCCCTTCTGCAATTTTCTTTTTAATATCCAATCCTGCCGCAATGATTTCATCACGAGCATAGTCACACTCCATCAATCGCAATGCATGCTGTTCTGTTCTATTGGACAATAACTTTCCTTCCGCCAATGTACTTTGCAGCAACTGTTCAGCTGCATCGAGAATCGTTTGGGTGGAGCGGTAGTTATGGACGAGAGTAATTAATGAAACATTTCCAAATGTTTTCATAAAACGTTCGAAATGAGATAGTGACGCTCCCCCAAACCCATAAATCAACTGCCTATCATCCCCCACCACAAACACGTTCTTCGTCTCCTGATTAGCCCAGACCCGCTCAAGAAACTTGTTTTGAATACCGCTTGAGTCCTGATGTTCATCAACAAGCACATACAAATATTTTTCCCGAATAGAAGCACGGGCGTCTTCTGATTCGTGTACTAAGGTAACAAGCAGATCTAAGACATCGTTATAGTCAATAACATTGCGTTCCTTTTTTAAATCCTCGTATGAAGCATAGAAATCAGCCAGTTCTAGTGTTCGCCCCAAACTTTCCAATTTCTTTTCTATCTCTTTCTTCAACTGTCCCTTTGATTCTCCGCGAGAAGAAATGTTTGCGGGATCATTCTTTATTGAAACGATATCTTCTTCAATGCTCTGCTTGAAACTTTCAGGGCTGATGCCATCACGTTTCAACGCAGAAAAAGTCGACTGAATATCCTTGACGAACATTGTGCTGTTAGAGCGAGGCCGCAAGTATTGCCACTGTCTCAGGTGCAGCAATTCGTCATATAGCACCACCGTTCCAGCAGTATCAAGTAGTTGCGGTACCGTATCAAAATCAAGTGCAGTATAAAATTCTTCAATTAGAGAAAGCGCGAAACTATGAAAAGTATTCACCTTCACCTTCGTTGCCTCAGGTCCCATATAGCGAAGCAGGCGTTCTCTCATCGCCTTCACACCTGCGTTGGTGAATGTCAGACAGAGAATGCCATCAGCTGCCGTATCGGTCTTCTGACGAATATTGGCAATGCGGAGTGCCAATACCTGGGTCTTGCCAGTACCAGGACCTGCAATAACCATGACTGGGCCATCAATAGTATCCACAGCCTTCTTTTGTTCTGTATTGAGGGTGCCATAGGCGGCAATGAACGAATCCATAAAGCCAGTATACCACGGCACCATTTTCCAAAAATGCTATGATGACTGTATGAATCCACGAATTACCCTTGTAGTCTTTGCCACTGTATTAGTATGTATGATCTGCCTCCTGACAGCCAAAATCTATATTTTTGGCTTTGATCTTGGCAACCACCAAGCCCGAGGAGTATGGGTAGCAGCAATCCTTATCCCTATCCTTTATATTGGTAGTTTTTTCAATAGCAGAAATGCCAACCGTCTGGGTAAGATCTATTACCGTACCATCAACATAGTTGCTGGTATCGTATTCTATCTTTTTCTTGGAGCAATCCTGCTTGGCTTCATCAGTATCCCCTTTGCATTCTCAGGAACCATGATTCCTCTTGATACAGTATGGGCAATCTTCGGACTGGCACTGCTCTCTGCAGCAGCTGGGTTCATTCAGGCAAGACGTATTGTGGTGAAGCAGTATGAAGTAACACTCTCGCAAGCTCCTGATTCATGGAACGGAAAGACTGCTGCAATGATTTCAGATACGCACTTCGGCCTTATTAACCACAAGAAGTTTGCTGATAAGGTGGTTAATAAGCTCCTATCATTAAAACCAGACTTTGCGCTTCATGCTGGAGACTTTTATGACGGACCAATAGTTGATACAGAATCAATCACTGCTTCATGGAAAAGACTGACAGCAGAAATTCCCCTTTTCTACACTCCCGGCAACCATGAAGCATACGGTGACTATCGCCTCTTCATTGATTCAGTAAAAGCAGCAGGAGCGACAGTATTAGAAAATGAAAAGACAGAATACGATGGCATACAGATTGCCGGTACACTCTATCATCCAGGCAAGGAGCCGCATGATATTGGAGATACGTTGAAATCATTATCGCTAGATAAGGAGATGGCAACAATACTAATCAACCATCCCCCAACTGCTTTTGCTGCCCCTGATGAATACGGCGTTAACCTTATCGTTTCAGGGCACACGCACAGAGGACAGACCTGGCCATTCCGCTATCTCACCAAGAAAGTATACGCGGGATACGACTATGGGGTGAAGCCGTACAAAAACCTTATTAGCATCACCAGTAACGGAATTGGCACCTACGGACCTCCGATACGACTGTTCAATAGTCCGGAGGTTGTACTTATCACGTTTAAGGTATAGAGTATCAGCAAAGAACGGGTCTCGAACTCTTAACATATTGTGCTATGAAAAAGTACCTTGTATTGTCAGTACTTTCCGTACTGTATTTTTCTTGTGCTACACATATACCGCTCACCTTATCCGGAAAGCTCATCAAGGACCAGCATGGGCGCTATGCATCCTATACAACCCACGGTGTCACATTACGTCCTCAACAAACTGTCATCCTTGGCATTCCTTCAGACAAAAAGGACAATGCGTTTAGGAATATCCACATGATGGCATACGGAATTATAATCAGAGGGAATCCTCTCGAAGGAGCATTTGCTGGTACATCATTTGTTGTAAAAAAGATTAAATATCACAGAGCTAACGGTGATGTCTGCATTGTCATAAAGTCAGAAAAACTGCCGTATTCCATTGCAGTTGAGACTGCCATTGATGCTGGCGAGCTGGTATTGCAAAAGCCGCCCCCTGAATAGGGGCGGCTTTTTACATGAGGAGCGTTTGAAGTTCAATAATACTTTAATTCTTTTTTATTGACATTTTATATAAGTGTAGTAGTATTAATTTAAATAGTTTAATTTCTAAACACCTTTAAAATCAAATAAAAATGACTACATTCAAACCCTTCTACGGCAGGTTTGAGAAATTTGCCGTATTGTTACTACTGGTAACATTATCTGTATCTAGTAGTGTCTTTGCACAACAACAAACCTTGGCCAGCAATACCTCCCAACCAAGTACCCCGTCCGGTGAAGCAACAACAGTGGCAGCACCAGATCCTTCAACCTATGGCAAGCCCATTAAGGAAGGAAAAAACGTAATCGGATACCTTTCATTAGATGGTAAGGTCGCGTTAAAGGTTGGCGATGTTATTACACTTAACAGGGCAACGAAAATGGACGGCAGGTTATACAGCGTGAGATATACCCTTGTTAATTTTCACAACAGCCTTAACCCTAATACTGATTGCCTGGTAGCCGGCGACTTTGCTGGACAAAAACTAACTATTACCGGCGTATCATATACCGGCAAAACAATGTTTGGACCAAAGTTTGGTTATGCGTTCTTCAAACTACCGGGAACAATAAATTACGGCGAGATATCAATTGAAGCTGCACTATCTCAGAATGAATTTCAAATAGTAAAGTAAGAGCCAAAAGCCCTTCTCATAATTATGAAAGGGGCTTTTTTTACGTGAGGAGGATAGGAGATTCGAACTCCTGAAGGTTTTGACACCTTACTCACTTTCCAAGCGAGCGCACTAGACCGCTATGCGAATCCTCCGTATAAAGAGGCCACCATGGTGGCCTCTTTAATTTAGTATTTCCATTTACAATATGTCGAAACGGAAGCAAACATTAGCACAGTAACAAACACCAAGAAATAGGTTATGGCATTACCAATAGACCTAGGAACAAACAAAGCTATCTTTTTCATTGCGATCCGGTTTTCTTGATTCTACCCTACACTTGCCTACTTTCGCAAATTAAGACTTCATGTCTCGCAGAATAGCAATGCGCTTCTCTGCAGGAGGGTGTGTCATGAACAACTGGGCAATGCCATTCCCTACTCTGGCACCAAACGGATTGCTAATATACATATGGGCGGTAGCATTATTAGCAGTCTTCATAGGACGGCCATATGCAGAAATCTTTTCCAATGCAGATGCCAATCCTTCAGGATAGCGAGTGAGCAATGCTCCTGATGCATCAGCCAAGTACTCACGCTTTCGAGAGATAGCTAACTGAATCAGTGTTGCAATGATTGGAGAAAGGACGATAAAGACAATACCAACAATAGCTAAAATATTTCCACCCTGCCCTTCGTTATCATCACGACGTCCTCCGCCAAGCCATAAGCTTCTGGTGAAGATGTTGGCGATAATAGAAACAAACCCTACAAGTACTGCCACCATGCTCTGCAGCAAAATATCTCTGTTGCCAATGTGACTGAGCTCATGGGCCAATACCCCTTCAAGCTCTGTCTGAGTCATCATATCAAGCAGACCTTGGGTGACAGCAACACTAGCATGCTTTGCATCACGTCCCGTTGCAAACGCATTAGGAGCCATGTCAGGAATAATATACACAGCAGGTTTAGGCAAACCAGCAGTTATAGCAAGATTCTCAACAGTATTGTTCAATACAGGATACTGAGCAGGATCAGCAGGAACCGCTTTCGCCATTGAAAGTGCAATCTTGTCAGAATACCAATAGCCTAAGATATTCATGAATACTGCAAACACAATCGCAATCGTTAGAATACCTGGTGACTGATAGATATAGGCAAGAAAATATCCAAGCCCAATCACAACCGCCAAAAACACCGCTACCAATAGCCATGTCTTGTTAATATTCTGTGATCGGTGTGTATACAGTGTTGCCATATTTATATTTATTCCGCTTTTCTTTTTTCATTAATTATATTCAGCAGTTGTTGCATTTCTTCCACTGACCAGTCAGAAAAGTGCTCTACTCTATTTTCATCAGTCTCTCCAGCAATATACCGTTCGAGATTATCTACATAGTCATAGAAATGATCAAGTCCTCCCATGCCCTCCGCGGCTATTCTAAGCAGGCTTTCGGCGATTGCATTGAGGTCTTTAGAACCTTCTTGTTGAGGAGCTCCTTCCATAGCTAGAACTTAACTTCAACTGGCTGCTGCGCTACGTCATTGTCGCCAATATCAAAGTATTCTTTCTTGGTAAATGAAAACATCTTAGCAACAAGGTTTGATGGAGATACATCGATCTTGGTGTTATAGTCACGAACATTGCCATTATAGAAACGACGAGCTGCCTGAATCTTATTTTCAGTATCAGAAAGCTCTGTCTGTAGAGACAGGAAGTTAGTATTAGCCTTAAGCTCTGGATATGCCTCTGACAGTGCGAAGAGTGACTTCAATGTACCTGACAGTTCCCCCTCAGCCTGTGCGGCACCTGCAGTGCCCTGAGAGGCCATAGCCTTGTTACGAGCTTCAGTTACTTTCTCAAGCGTACCGCTTTCGTGTGACGCATATCCCTTAACAGTATTAACTAGATTAGGAATAAGGTCATAGCGACGCTTCAGCTGTACCTCAATGTCAGCCCACGCCTCTTCAGAACGATTACGGCCAGTAATAAGGGAGTTATAAGTAAAGAAGAACCAGAGTACGATTATTACGATAAGTGCGATTAAAATCCATGTCATATGTCCGTATTATATCACTGTTTATCTAGTTTACAAATAACCATGCGTATGGTTTAATGAGGGAAATAAAGAAAAAATCAAGAACGATGGACCAAAAAATGGAACAGTGTCGAATACACTTTACCGGGCTATGTATCATATTTTTATTGATAGCAATTTGCCCTCCAGTACAGCAATTTATCGGAAAAGCAGTTCATCCTGCATATGTAGGAGCAGCAGTGTTCATTGCAATAGTTGTAGTAGCAAAACGCTTACAACTGATACGAAAAAGCTTTACGAAATCAAAAGTGTAAAATGTAAAAACCCCCTTGCGGACAAGGGGGTTTTTAATTCCTTATTTTTTCTTTTTATCCTGAGCACCTTCCATCACAACAAGCAATGGAGAAGCGAGGAAAATCGATGAGTATGTTCCAAAAAACATACCGATTGCCAATGTAATGGCAAACAATCGTGTAGTATCAGGACCGAAGATTGCCAATGCAATCACCATCACCAACACAACAAAAGAGGTGTTGATAGAGCGTACGAAGGTCTCTGACAGACTCTCCCCTACAAGCTCTGGGAACGGCATCTTTGCCTTTGATCCATTCAAGTGTTCACGAATACGGTCAAACACAACGATAGTGTCAGATACTGACAAGCCAAGAGTGGTTAGCAGTGCAACAATAAACAATGTATCTACCTGTGCACCATAGAAATGTCCAAGCAATGCAAATGCACCAACCGGAATGATGATGTCATGCACTAGAGCGATGATAACAGCGATACCGTACTTCCATGATGAGATTGGCTGTGACACCTTGCGGAATGCATACGCAACGAACAAGATAATCGCAATCAATACAAGAATGATAGAAGCAATAGATTTGCTTTTCAATTCCTTTCCAACTGATGGGCCGATAGAGGTAAAGCTTGTCTGAGTAACTGTCTGCTTAGGATCTACACTTGCCGCAGCCGCAACAATTACAGCGCGTTCGGTGTCAGACACTTCACGAGTCTGAATCATGTACCCATGCTCCCCAACTGGCTGAACAAGACTGTTGGTAAAGCCAGCATGCTCAATGGCCGCAGATACAACAGCTGTTGTTGGACGAGCTCCGCTATATTCAACATCCAATGCTGAACCGCCAGTAAAGTCGATACCCAATGGCAACTTAAAGATTGCAAACGATGCAATCGCAGCAAGTACAAAGAAGATTGAGAGCCCAATAAAGAATTTTTTAAAACGAATGACAAACATATACTTATTTTGAGTTAGTAAAACCGCTGCTAAAGAGGAACTTCCCTGCCTTGCTTGCTGTAGGAGTTGGCAATGCGCGAAGGAATAGACGAGTGATAGTAATAGCGGACAAGAGACTGATGATCACACCCAATCCAAATGTAAGCGCAAAGCCCTTGATCAATGAACTTCCGAAGAAGAACAAGATAACGGCAATGATGATACTTGCGGTGTTTGCGTCACGGATTGAAGTCCATGCACGTGTAAATCCAGCACTCAATGCCTCGCTCACGCTCTTTCCTCGTAAGCGCTCCTCACGAGCACGCTCGAAGATCAAGATGTTCGCATCAACAGCCATACCGATGGAGATAATAAACCCAGCGATACCTGCAGCTGATAGAGTCACAGGGATAAGCTTGTACAAGGTCAATGTAATAACAACGTATAGTCCCAATGCAATAACTGCAACCAATCCAGGAATGCGATACCACACCAGCAAGAACAGAGCGACAAGACCGAAACCGATCAGTGCGGCATTAACGCCAGCATGAGCAGCTTGTGCACCAAGTGAAGGACCAACTGTTTCAGTTGAGATCAACTTAATCGGTACTGGCAATGCGCCAGAGTTAAGACTTGCCACCAGTGCGCGAGCTTCTTCAGGAGTAAAGCCTCCAGAGATTTCAGCGGTACCAGTGGTGATAGTGTCACGAACAACAGGAGCTGAGATAACCTGTCCATCAAGATAGATGGCAACAACCTTGCCAACATTGTCCTTAGTAATCTGAGCAAAGAGTTTTGCACCTTCATCGTTGAAGTGAAGTTCAACGATAGGTTCCTGACTTCCCTGCGCAAATACAAGACGAGTCTGCTGAAGATATTTTCCATTTAATCCAGTTGAAACGAACTGGCCTGTAACATCAATGTTAACCTTGCCATCTGCACCAACAGTTGCCTGCTGAGGAGAATCTGACTGCACCTTGAATTCCAAATATGGAGTCTGACCAATCAAGGCAACTGCCTTTTCGATATCGGTAACCCCAGGAAGTTCAATTGAAAGACGGTGGCTGTTGCCAGCACCAAACCCACCTGACTGTACCTGTACAACAGGTTCTGACACGCCGAATGAGTTCACGCGACGTTCGATAACCTCACGAACTGATTCCATTGAAGTATCAATATCCCCTGCAGAGATCTGACTTACATCAGCCTCATACACAAGATGTGTTCCTCCTGATAGGTCCAAACCAAGCGCAAATGGGTGATGAGCGAGGATGGCTGGCGGATTAGGCTGTTCTGAACGTATAACAGCATATCCGAGTACAATTCCAACTACTAATACAACAAGGGCAATAATTCTTCTTTTCAGCATAGTGCGGTCATTCTATACTTTTTAGACCCCAAAAACAATAGAATACCCGTTTGACAAATATCATTTTTATTACAATTTACACTACGATTTTAATCCAATTTTTTTCTGAAGATCATGGGTGTTTCCATGATTAAGCAATCCTCTATACGAACTTATTGTTTCTGGCTTTGGATACCACTTCAGCTTGGTAATAATTTTTCTCTTTGTGGTAGTTCTAATTTGGCGATGATGGGGAAAATGTATCCAGCCCAAGAAGTCGACACCAGTACCATAAGTCTTAATATAGACTTTATGTTCATGAAGAAGCAGTTTCAATCTATTATTTAAAAATACTTCCATCTTTGGCAATACTTCTTCAAGATATGTTTTATCATCAGAAAGAATAGCAAAGTCATCAGCGTAACGAATATAATACTTCACTCGCAGTTCCTGCTTCATGAACATGTCGAACTCGTGCATGTAAATGTTCACGAGAAGTTGCGATGTGAGATTACCCAACGGCAAGCCAACCCCAGGTCGAGTGGTATGAAAACTCTTGATAACCTGTCGGATCAACCAATGCAACTCTGGATCTTCAATATGACGTTTCAGGATATTCATCAGTACTTCATGATCAATGCTGGCAAAAAACTTTTTAATATCACACTTTAAAATGTAACAGGTACGAATATTGTTTTTTGAAACCTTATCAGCAAACTGCTTGAACCTATCAAGTGCGCGATGCGTTCCCTTATTTTCTCTGCAGGAATAGGAATCATAAATAAATCTATTTTCAAAATATGGATACAGTTCCTTATAGATAAGATGATGAAGTAATCGATCTTGGACTGAAGCCTTGTGAATGTTTCTCGGCTTAGGATCAGAAATATTAAAGGCGGAATAAGCGCCATGCTCATACTTTCTGGAAAACAAAAGTCCGTGAAGCTTAACAATATTGTCAGATAACCGTGATTGATATCTCACCACATCAGTCTTATGACGCTTGCCACGAACAAAACGATCCCATGTTACAAGGAGATTTTCTATTGATATGATATCTTTGTATTTATGGAAAAACATATACGATCAAGCATTACCCCCCCCCCGCAAACACCTTTGGTGCTTGTTAGAGCAAAAGAGTCTTATAAAATTTGGCACGATCACTTAGTAACGATAAATAAGGTCGATAGATATACTATCGGGGCAAATATAGACGAAATTTTTACATCGCTGCTAGAGCTTATTTTTAGAGCAATATTTGGTTATGATAACTATGAGAAGCTGT
>JAQBRC010000003.1 GCA_028286705.1 Candidatus Nomurabacteria bacterium | reverse complement strand
CTGGTACGCGGAGTTCCAGTGCTAGTAGTGTTGTGGCGATGGCAAATACGCCATCGCTGAAGCTTTCAAAACGGATCTTATTGGTTGGTTGCATATGCACAATAGTATACTACGAAAGAATATTGCTAGAAATAGCGTATAATATAAGGTAGAGGCAGACTAGACCTAAGTTTGTCTCAATGATTACAAGTAATCTATTGAGTAACTATATGAATAAAAAAATCTTAGCACTTCCAACGCTGGCACTTCTTCTCACTATCGGCATCTCCGCAACAGTTTCTGCTGAGTCAGTATCAGGCAACGTAAATGCAGATATCAAGACAGGAATCATTAACGGAAAAGTTGACACCGACCTTAATGTTCGCGGTGTATCAGATAATCATCGTCAGAACGGTATCTTCGGTACTGTAACTGCAATAAACGGAAATACTATTACTGTAAGTAGTAAGTCTATGGACAAGAAGGCTACTACGCAGGTAACTACTACCTATAGTGTAAATGCTAGTGGTGCAATGGTTGATAAGAACAATGTTGCTGCTACTATTTCAACTATCGCTGTTGGCGACAACATCTTTGTTGAAGGAAAGGTAGACGGTACAAACGTAACTGCTGTTAGAATCCATGACGGTGTTATGGCTAAGGGTAACGGCGAAGGCAAGGTAACCATTCCCGAAGGGAATGGTCAGCCTATCATCGGCGGTACTGTAACTGCAGTGAACGGAAACACTATAACTATCACTAACAAGAGCAACATTAGTTACACTATCGATGCAACATCCGCTAAGATCACTAAGTCTGGCACTACAGCAACTGTTTCAAACATTGTCGTAGGGGACAGTCTTGTGGCTCAGGGTACTATCAACGGTAGTTCTGTGACTGCTGTAAACATTGTAGACAGCGGTGCAATGAAAGGATCAGCTGAAGCTAAGGCTGGATTATTTGGACGAATTGGCACCTTCTTTGCTCGAATCTTCGGATTTGGTAAGTAATATAAAGTAGTCTATCTCCAAAAGCCCCTGCAATTGCAGGGGCTTTTGCTATTCCTACGCATATAATATTGACATTAATCAATATTTGGTGTATAAATATAGCAATATGAAGTCGCCAATACGTATTCTTTTCAATGACAACCGTAACAACTATCCTGGGTCTACTCATACCCCTCAGGGAGGCCCTGAAATCTTTTCAGCCCTGTTTACATCATATTTCAAAGATACCCCACACCATTTAACATCGGTGTTCTTTTTGAACAGTATCTTTCTTGATGCAATTGCATCAAGAAAGATACTTTCCAAGAAGCAGCATGACTATGTTGAGTTGTCGTATCCTCGCAAAACACTGAATGCAAGTTATAAGGAAGAGTATACTAAAAAGGAATATCTAGAATTTCTTGCACCATGGTTTGAAGAGATGGAAAAGATATTTGATGCTGCCAAGCCTGATGTTGTATTCCTTAATGGCTATGCCCTCACCAATTACTTTCTCTTTGCTGTTGCAAAGAAGCGGGGAATTCCTGTCTGCATGCAACATGCTGGTATATGGAAGGAGGAAATCATGACTGCTTCAGGCAGTGCCTTTTCTTCTTCAATCAGGAAGATATTTATCAGTCTAGAAAAAGACCTGACTCGATACACAACACACCATATCTTTCTAAATGAACACAGCAAGGATCGTTTCCTTTCCGCGCACAACCTAACGGCAGCTGACCTGCATGCAGTATCTGTTATCCCGCTTCCTATTCCTGTACCAAAAGTAGTACGTCCAGTTACCCTGAAGAAAAAAGCTTCAAAGCCCATTGCTATCGGGGCTGTTTCTCGTTGGGATGCAATTAAGAATCATAGTGCAATATTGCGCTTGGCTGAATACATTGCTGAGAATAACATTCCTGCTACCGTTTCTGTTGTCACTAACCCGTTCAATGGCATTGCATCTGAATTTAGAGATAGATACACTAAACATGTACAGGTGATTGCTCCTATGAGTTCTGCAAAGCTTGTTACTTTCTATAGAACATGTGACGTATTGATATTGCCTTCGAAGTTTGAAACCCTTGGAGGGGTAGTGATGGAAGCATTGATACAGGGAGTCCCTACCGTTATCTCAGACCAGACAGGATGGGTGAGGGAATACCAATCCTTTGGGCTTGATGCCCTTATCATTTCTCCCAATGACTCAGGAAAGAAACTATTTGATGCGATCAACGAGCTCTTTGCTCACCCCGAACGATTTATAAAGAAATTTGCACGACTACAAAAACAGATTCTCAGTCGACAGCTCGCCAAACACGTATTTCCTCAGTATGAAAAAATATTTATTAGCCTTTCAAAACAACATCATGACTAAACGAAAAATGCGCATTGCCCAAATAGCTTCCTCAGTGCACCCTGTATCTGCAAAGCAGAACAAGGCTATTTATGCCCACACCGGTCAGTTGGTAGACGGATTTGAAAATTTAGGGCACGAGGTAACCTTATTCGGCAATGGTGACTCAAAGACCTTGGGGGAACTGCGAACATCGGAATTTGCTTCAAGTGAAGAGACCAAGGCTGCCCTAAGCCGCTATGAACAATGGGGTCTTATCTCTGACTGTTATATTGCAGCGCAGAAGGAAAAGTTTGATATTATCCATAGCCACGTGACTGTGATGACAGGATTTTTCTCTCGACTCGAAAAAAAGATTCCAACTCTTATTTCTATCCACTCTCCAATAGAAGAATGGATGGAACCAATTTTGCTTAAGCACAAGGATGAGAAATACATTTCGTTTTCTCTGGCGCAGCGAAAGCTGCTTCCGCAGCTCAACTGGTATGCCAACATTTACCACGGCGTAGACGTAGACCTTTTTGCATTTAACGACAAACCTGAGGATTACGTTCTCTTTATCGGACGTATTACCAAAGACAAAGGTGCAGACATTGCAATACGAGCAGCGCTAGCAGCAGGCGAAAACATTCGCATTGCAGGACGAAGTTACGGCACTGAGCCGTATTGGCACAATGCTATCGAACCATACATCAATGGATCGAACGTTTCGTATGTCGGGGAAGTTTCTCTTGAGCAGAAGATTTCTCTCATTCAAAACGCTAAGGCAATTATCTTTCCAACACTATTGCAGGAAACATTCGGATACGTACTTATCGAAGCCATGGCATGCGGTACTCCTGTTATTGCATTTCCAAACGGATCAGTTCCTGAGATTGTTAAGGATGGCAAGACAGGCTTTTTGGTAAACAATGAGCAGGAAATGGCAGCAGCTAAACAAAAGAATGATACCAATGATCGCAAGAAAGAGCGTAAGCGTGCGGAACAGTTCTTCAGTCTAAAAAAGATGATGGGACACTATGAAAGTGTGTACCAGCGCCTTATTCAGGAAAACAACTTCAGAAAGAAGAAGGGGCAAGTAACGGAAGAAGAATAGGGGTTTTGTTTTCAAGCGCTTTGCGCTATGATGTTCTCACAATCCTGGAGGATTGGATGAGTGGTTTAAATCAACGGTTTACTAAACCGTCGGCTCGTAAAAAGGCCCGTGAGTTCGAATCTCACATCCTCCGCAAAAAATCGTGAATGAGGGTTATTTTTCCAAGCTATCTTATTTTATACGTGCTACTCTTAATACTATGAAGAACTCTCAAAAGGAATATCTACTTTTGCGATAAATTCCTTCATTTTTTGCACATGAAAAATAAAATAATCCTGAGTGTCTTGTCGACAATAATTTTCTCTTTATTTATTACGACTTACTCTCAAGGACAAGCGCCGCTATTGGGAATCATATTTACAAAAACACTTCAAGCGACTACGAAGGATGATCAAGTCGGTGATTTGCAGCAGTTGTTCAAAAGATTTCCCGGGGTGTATCCTGAAGGAAAAATTACAAATTATTTTGGAGTATCTACTAAAGCTGCGGTGAGACGCTTTCAGGCAAAGCATGGAATAAGGGCAGACGGGATTGTTGGCCCTGTGACGAGAGAAAAATTAAATCAATTTCTCACGAAGGGGTCTGCTGGTCCCACTGGTAGCACGGGTACCCAAGGGGTCTCTGGCGGAAGAGGCAGTGACGGTGCTGCTGGATCCAATGGGATACCGGGAGCAACTGGTGCCACAGGCAATACTGGAACGGATGGCACACCCGGTTCAGATGGTATTCCTGGAAGTATTGGCCTGACAGGTATTACAGGGGAAACAGGTGCTCAAGGAAATATTGGTGCAACGGGTGCAAAAGGTGATATTGGGAATACAGGGTTGGCAGGAAACCCTGGCACGGCTGGTGCTATCGGAACTTCGGGCAGCAATGGAACAAATGGGAGTAATGGTGCCGCAGGTATAATTGGAACTACCGGACTGACTGGTGATACTGGCCCAGCGGGCACTACTGGTGCAACTGGTCTTACTGGGTTAGCTGGTACGAATGGTGCCGTTTCATCTGCGCTCTACGTTCGGTATGGCTCACAGCCTGCAACAGTTGGCGCAGGTCAGCCATTCACGTATTCAACGACTATTTTATCAACAACAGGTATCACTTCCGCTACAGCAGTGTTTAACCCACCGTTTACTGCAAGCGGCACTATTTTTACCCTGACTAACATCGGCAGATATGAAATACAGTATCAAATGTCATATCCTACTGATGGTGGGATTGTACTCTATGCTGGCTCCAGTCTTGCGACAATGGCACCCATCACGTACAGCATGGTTGGCAAAAGTCCCGATACTCCCGTAAATGGAAACGTTATCATCCAGACAACAGCTGTTAATTCAGTTGTCAGTGTGAACGCTGCCGCTGGGAATGCGGCAGCAATCGGGATACCTCCAAACTCAAGCACAACAAACCAAAATGCGACTACGGTATCATTCAAACAGATTCAGTGAAGCTCCAGGGGATTAAAATAATTCCTTGTTCTCCTCATATCACGTTCTAACAGCCTCAACGGTCCGCCTCTGGCTCTAACACGAGCCCGCCCGCAGTGCTACTGATTTTGTAGATATATGCCGCCTTTCATTTTTTCTTCAATGATAGCTCTGGCAATTATCATTCTTTCTGAGTCTGAACTTTTTTGTTCGCCATGACGGCGGTAGACATACGTACTGCCAGGAAGTTTGGTAAGCACAAATCCCTTGCCTAAAATTTGTAGCCACATGTCGAAATCCTCCATGTTGCGAAGGATCGGATCAAAGCGAATGGTGCTAAAGACCGATGCCCTAATAAGTACAGAACAGCTGGGAATGTATCCTCCTGACATCACGTCAGATGTTTCGCCGCGTGTTTTTGCAATAAGTCGCTCCCTCACTGTTTCTACCGAAGAGATTGCATTCATTCCTTTTGTATCAGTCCTATCTTCCAAAAGGATTTCAAAGTCCCCATACACGCCATCGCTCTGCGGATGAGATTCAAGGAAGTTGATTTGCCGCTCTAGTTTGTCAGCGAGATAATAATCGTCCGAATCAAGGAAGCTGATATATTCTCCCTTTGCATTATCAAGCCCAGTATTAAGTGCTCCTGAACGCAATTTGTTTTGTTCATGATGAAGGACACGGATGCGGCTGTCTTCTTGCGACAAGCGATCAGCAATAGAGCCCGTAGTATCAGTTGATGCGTCATCGATTACCAATACTTCAATATCGGTTATCGTCTGATCGAGGACTGAGCGGACTGCTGCTTCAAGATATTTCTCACGGTTGTATGCGGGAATAATGACTGAAATTAATGACATGTGACCAATAGTATCATCTGAGGAAGAATCATGCTATAGAAAAAAGCTGAGTCAGTATGACTCAGCTTTTATATAAAGATGCTATTTTCATCATTAATGTACAGGCATCGAATTTCATTTTTATCGCTTATACTGCAAAGTATTGTTCCTGCGGTTTTCTTGACGAAAGAAGCGTAAAATCTTCTTTAGCGAGGGCACTGTCATTTTGAGTTTTTCTCTCAGCTTTTTGATTCGTTTGCGCATGGTTACAAGTTCTTCTACACAGTCGACTAACCCTGTATATACCTATCGTATCGTCTCGTTTTTAATGGCACAAGTTGATAACTTTAGAAGCAATTCATGAGTCATATGCTATAGTTTCTCCATTATCCTTTAAGAAAAAACATATCATGATAATCAATTATGGAGGTGCTGTTCTGGCTGCAGTTGCAGCATTTATAATCGGATTCTTATTTCACGGACCGCTTTTCGGAAAGCTGTGGATACGCTTGGCTAACATACACCCAACGGGCAATGAAAAGATGTCTGACATGTATGGACAGATGTTTTGGAACTTTGTAGCTAACTTGGTAACAGCAATTGCATTAGCAATTGTGTATGCGATTGCTGCCACTTCTTTTCTTATCACTACACCTGCGCTGTGCACAGGCATTATCTGCGGACTGTTAGTCTGGGCAGGATTTCTGGTGACTTCAAGTTCTATTGAGGTTATCTGGATGGGGAAGTCACGCAAGCTATGGTTGTTTGAAGCATTTAGCAGCTTGATGGTGATGGTAGCGATGGGAATTATTATTGCTGTTGTATAATCTTATTATGGAAACACCAACAGAAATAGAAAAGTCCCCACTTACTACCGAAGAAAAATCAGACATCATTGCAGAAGCAATTAGTTCTGATAGTTTGGAAGAGGTAATTGCCAAATCAAACAGATTGGTTGAAGAAAAGCTTGCTGATCAAAACAGAGCTGATGAACAGGAAAGAATCACCAATTTGCAGGAAGATTTAAAAAGTACACCACCGCCTGCACCAGAAGTTACGGCTGTTCAGGAAAAGTATGTCGCTGCTAACAATAAGTTTAGCGAAGCGCAGGCAATGGTAAGTGCAGAACTTCCTTGGTACCAAAGAATGTTCCGCAAGGATGACTCTTATCAGTTATCTGGAGAGACTCGTCAGACAAAAGCTGGGAACAGCGTTGAAATCGTAACTGGCAGGGACGGCAAACAGTATGCAAAACTAGTTGAATATCGTGGAGGAGGCGGTGATCCAGGTCATCAAAGTACTAAAAACTACTACATTCCCCTGGAAAAGGCAGAAGCCTTCCTAAACTAGCTACCCCTTGAATAATAAGGGAATATGTACTATGGTGTGAGTAATACCCCTTATTTTGGCGTGCCGAAATGTAAGATTAGGGCAGTTAGATCGTAATAATAAGATATATATGAAGAAATTAAGCTATAAATCAATAGTTTCAGCGGTTTTCGCCCTTGTTGTGGCGGTTACTTTTGCAGGGCATGTTTCAGCAATGACACCTACTTTGACAGCTGTTTCTAATGGAACTGGCAGTATGCAGGTGTCTGTATATGCTGATGCAAATGCACCAGTATTGCTCAACTACTACTCAGGAGGACAAGTCATCGGGGCTGGTGTTATTGGCTATACCAATTACAGCGGATACTTTAGTGGTACCCTTAATACGTACAGCTACCCCCTGATTCCAAGTGGGGCGCAGATTATGGTGTCAGTAAACGGACAACAGTCTGCATCAACAACATGGATGAATACTGGATATGGCAATCAGTATCCGACTAATAATAACGGAGGACCAATGCTTGGCCAGGGCAACCTTTCTTTGACAGTAGGGCAGAGTCAGACAGTCACTGTTAATAACAATACTGGATATTACAACACTAGTCAGTTTTACCTAGCTAACAACCTTAACAACGTAGTGTCTGCAACTATTAGCGGCAACACTATTACTGTATACGGTACAAGCGTTGGTACAACTACTCTTAGTGTATGTTCAAACAGTCTGGTAAATACCATCAGTTATGGTCTTGGTAACTATAACGCTGGATGTACAACATTGTACGTAACGGTTACTGGTTCATACAACTACCCAACGTACCCAAACTATCCGACAAATCCAACCTATCCTACTTACCCCACTTATCCTACGTACCCAACATATCCTTCATATAACAATACTCCCTTGAGCGTAAGTAACTCAAACGTGCAGGTAACTGTAGGAAATACTGGCGTAGTGACATTGTATGGAAATGCATACAACACAACATACCCATACACTTCAAATGGTTCATATTATGTAACGAGCAACAACTCCTCAATCGCTTCAGCGACTGTTAATGGAAGTACATTGACTATTTACGGTATGTCAGCGGGTACAAGCAACGTAACTGTATGCAGCACTGGCTCTAATCAGTGTGCAACAGTATACGTAACTGTTGTCGCTCCATACTACACTAACAACGGTAACTATCAGTATCCATATAATAATGGCAACTGGTATTGGTCAGACTATCAGCACTGCTGGTTCAAGCGCTAAATAAAAAACCTCCCAGATGGGAGGTTTTTTATTTGCTGCTAGTACGCTGGATTCTTATTCACAATATACTTTGCCAAAGAGTATCGCCCTGGTCCGAGGATAAGGATAGGAATAAGAGAAGCGATGAGCGCAAGGTTTAGTTCGTAGCCGGTAGCGGTCTGCGTACTGATGAATGGAAAGCTGAAGTGCATCAGTACCAGTATTGCAACGATCATGGTGATGATCAGCAGCAGTGCAACAGCGCGAGTTGCAACACCAAGGATCAATGCCAACCCTCCAAATGTCTCAAGCAGCGTTACCAGCCATGCGAACAGTAGAGGAGCGGGGATAGCAGACTGTTCAAAGAACCCTGCTGTCATGTTGATGCCCATGTTGAACTTCATGATGCCGTGCAGGAAGAAGATGATACCGATAATAACGCGCATGAGTAATAAGCCAGCATTAATTTTTGATCCGAAAAATGATTCTATTCTTGTCATGTATAAAGTATACGGGTTTGATGAGTAAATCCCAAGTCACTTGCTATTTTCTGTGAATGTGGTATTTTTTATATAAATAGTCTTTGTTAAACCTTTTAAACCATAGCATTATGAAACCTAACTCGTGGTTGTTTTTGATTATTAAGAAAATAATTTTCTTAATAATATCATTTCTGGTACTAGAGACATTGGTGCATGTACACTGGGGCATTGTTGAAATTGTATTCTACGGCATTGTCGTAGCAGTATTATTTGCACACAATGGTAGTTCTGGAGAAGTATTTGAGGCGTTAACCGATAGAAAAAGAACGTGGTACATCCTTGTACCCCATTTCCTTTTCTTAGGAATACTATATGTCTCCCTGGTTACGTGGTGGATAACGAATGGCGAAAGCGTTGAAAATGGAAAACTGTTTGCACAGTTCTCTATCCTGAGTATGGCTCTCAATATAGCCTTTCACTATTATGTCCTATTTTCTGAGTATAGAATAAAGTGCCTCCTTACTTTTTCTTCTCCAATGAAATAACAATAAAGCCCCCTCTGTGTAGAGGGGGCTTTTTCATTATTGGGCTTCTAGAAAAAATACTGTCGCTATGGTACAGTAGCGACACATATATACTATGTGTACCATCTGGAGACGTGTCAGAGTGGTCGATCGTAACTCCTTGCTAAGGAGTCAAGGTGTAAAAGCCTTCGAGGGTTCGAATCCCTCCGTCTCCGCCAATCAAAACCATAAAAGCCCTGATGGGCGGAGGGAGGTGAGATTTAACCCGCCAAAGAAAAACCTACATTATCAACCAAATCCTTTCCACAATTTAAGCAACATTTACACCGCCATCCCTATCCAACGGACGGCTACCCCCTAGTCTTCCTCAACGTAAGTCATGCCGAGTATGAGCTTGAACAGCTCCGGCTTTGATACCGTTATCAAGTCGTCTGGCACGTTCATCACGTAGTACATCGTATCCTCGAGGAAGTGCCTCGGGTACGTCAGCGCGTAGGAGCGGTAGTACGCGTGGGCGATCCGCCCGCCGCAGTCCTCCAGCTTCCGCATCATCTCCGACGCGAAGCTCTCGTAATCTTCACAATATTTAATCATATACTTTTATCAATGAGCTGGTAATCGCGGAACTTCCGGACGTTCCGCATGTCGAGAATAGCAGCCGCGCGTCCCTGAAGTAAGTACCACAAACTTCGTGTTAAGGCGAAGTTTTGGATGCTTGTGCTTTCCCGGCAATTACGGTAAGGAAACCGACTGTGTCCCTACCGAAAGCCAGCGTATCAGGCTTGCAAGAGCTACGGTAGTAGGTAAATTATTACCTTTTTGGCATTTTTTACCTACTACCAGTCTTAATTACCTGTTGTGTACTAGGTAATGACTCCATTTCAAAACTGGCGTGAATACTTCCCTAAGTGTCTCCTTTGGTCCTCTCGCGAATGCATCACAATTTTCCGAATATCTTTTCATATTGTATTTTCAATGAGCTTGTAACCGCGGGGCCCCGCAATGAGAGAATAGCAGTGGGGGAGTTAGCGCGGTAGTCCCCTTATTATTACCTTAAGGTAATAAGGTTTAACTAAATTTTAAGTCTGATCTGCTAAAATTCTCTATATTGTTTATAATATAGAGAATGAAAAAACTGAGTGTTAATTTAGAGCATTGTTATGGAATTAAGAAGTTAATCAAGGACTTTGATTTTTCCGAATTCAAAACTTTTTTAATATACGCTCCAAATGGCGTAATGAAGACTTCTTTTGCTAAGACGCTCAAAGTAATTTCGGCTGGTAAGGAAACTCCTTGCGACCAGATGGACGATACTGTAAGTCCTGTTTACAATTTTCACGTTGATGATTCTACCAATCAGATTGACCCGAAAGAGATATGTGTTATTGATCCTTACAATGAAAAGGCATTTGAATCTGGAGATAAAATTTTAACACTCCTTGCCGATGAGGAGTCAAGGAAAACATATCTAGAGATATTCAGGGAACTGGACGATTTAAAAAGATCGACATTATCTATTCTTAAGAAGCTTACAGGTAGTAGTAACTATGAAGTCGAAATACTTGATTCATTTTCCGGTCTGGAAAAGAAAAATATTTTTGAAATTATCCAATCAATTTTGCCAGACATTAAAGCGTCGAAAGAATCCTTCGACTTTAAATATAATGATGTATTTGACCCAACTGGAAAAGTGAAGACATTTTTGGGTGAAAATTTAACACTCTTACAGAAGTATATTGAAAAATATGAAGAATTGGTTAGTAATTCTCAATTCTTTGGAAAAGATACCGATAATACATTTGGAACTACAGAAGCAAATATGTTAAATGGATCTCTAGAGGGAGATTCTTACTTTAAGACTGGCCATAAGTTGTTGCTAAAAAGCCATGGCGAGGTAGGTGGAAGGGAGGTCTTCTCAAAAATCTTAAAAGAAGAAGTGGATAAAATATTTAACGACAGTGATCTTAAGGAGATTTTCAAGAAAATTGATAGCAAGCTTGATGCAAACAAAGAACTAAAGTCATTCAAAAAGGTTATAGAAAATAATAAAAATAAATATATCCTATCAAGGTTAACTGATTATAATAAGTTTAGACAAGAGGTGTGGACCAGCTTCTTAAGGCAGATTGAGCCCGGATTAGAATCCTTGGTTGAACTGTATGAATTAAAAAAACCAGAGTTAGAAAAAATTATAAAAAATGCTGAAGCAAGTCAGCCTCAGTGGGAAAGCGCAATACAAGAATTTGATAACAGATTTTTAAACATTCCATTTACAATCGAAATAAAGAACAAAGCAGATGCTATTTTAAACGCACAGGCGCCCGCTGTTAATTTTAAGTTCAAAGGTAAGGATGTTGAGCGAAAGAAACTGATTGAAAATGTCTTAAGCCAAGGAGAGAGAAGGGCTTTTTATCTGCTAAATGTTATTTTTGAAATAAAGTCTAGACAAATACAGAAACAAAAGACACTATTCGTTATTGATGACATAGCCGATTCTTTTGATTACAAAAACAAGTATGCAATTGTTGAGTACTTAAATGATTTATCAAAAGATGGTATTTTTTACTCAATTATTTTGACTCACAATTTTGACCTTTTCAGAACCCTTCAATCCAGAATACTTCCGGGTAAATATCAACGGTCACATTCTTTTGTTGCGGAAAACTTAGGTGATGAAATTAGGTTAGTAGAGGCTGGTAGCCGAAATGTTACAGACCCATTTAGTTCATGGAGGTTAGGCATAAATACTAATAAGAAACATTTAATTGCCTGTATACCTTTTGTTAGATGTCTTATTGATTTTAAGGAAGGAAAAAGTGATGGATACCTTTTACTCACACATATTCTTCATTACAAAGACGAGGATAAATTTAAAAATGTAAAAGCAACTGCTGATATAAAAATTGCCGATTTACAGCCTATATTTAAAGAGGTTCTATCAGGTATTTCTTTTGAGTTTGAAAATATGGACACTACTGCTGTAGTTGATATTGTATTTAGGCTGATAAAAGAAATTAAGACCCAGGTCAACTCGGATTCAATTGTACTGGAAGATAAGATTATCCTGGCGATTGGGATTAGGCTTAAAGCAGAACTGTATATGCTTTCAAAAATTTCTAATAAGAAGTCTATTTCCGGAAGTCAGACTGGGGTACTTTTTCAAGAATACAAGGATGAGTTCGGGAAAGATCTAACGCACGCTGAGGTGATTAAAATTCTTGAAAGTGTAAACATAATGACCCCTGAAAATATTCACTTGAATTCTTTCATGTATGAACCGATTATTGATATGGGAATTGAGGAGTTAAAAAGTCTTTACGAAAAAATTTCTTCTGTCAAATAAATTATATAATTTATCACCCTTCTTCATATTACACCACGCTTTATTTTGTTAAAGCTGTTCTCCGGCTCTAAACCGGTCCCTCCATCTCCGCCAATAGAACTAAGTATCGGAACGATTCGAATATCTTATTCCAAGGTTTAAAATAAAATTGGAAAATAAAAAAGCCACCTACTTATTTCGGTGGCTTTTATTTCTACAATTGTTCTTTTAGAAAAGCGACTACTTGTCTGAATGCCTTTCCTCTGTGGGAGATGGCGTTCTCTTCTTCAACGGTCATCTCAGCCCATACCTTGTCAGTGCCTTCAGGAGAGAAAAGTGGACTATACGGCATCTTCGGCTGAGGCTTCATCTTAGGCTTTTCGGCAAGTGTTCCGTCTACTTCGCCACTGAACGATATTG
>JAQBRC010000013.1 GCA_028286705.1 Candidatus Nomurabacteria bacterium | reverse complement strand
CTATGGCGCAACAAAATCTAGTAAAACTAACCAACAAGGAAACCGGCGAAACATACTGGTCTTCTAAGAACAAGAAGAAACTTGCTGGTATCAAGCTTGAATTCAAGAAATACAGTAAGAAACTTCGTAAGGTAATTACTTTCAAGGAATCAAAGAAATAACAAAAAAAGTGGCTTAGAGCCACTTTTTTTGTTATAGTATTTGGCAACGGGTGATTAGTTTAATGGTAGAACGAAGCACTCCAAACGCTTTGGCGGGGGTTCGATTCCCTCATCGCCCGCAAATAAAAAAACACCCGAAGGTGTTTAACACTTAAAGTGTTGCACTACATTAATGAAAACTGCGCTTTTGCTTTATGTGATATTGTGTCAGAACATTGCTCTATAAATGCGATCAATGCTTCAGACGCATTCTCTTCCAAGACTTTCAGAAAATAAAGAATTTCTTTCGGAAAGAATGTATAGATATACGCAATAAAGGTTACATACCCCGATTCTTTTGGTGGGCCTAGCCTTACCACACTTTCGATATCATCAAGTATATCTTCCAGTATTTCCTTCTTTATGATTTTTTCCAAAGGAAGTTCAAGAGAAACCAGTTCATGATAGGTTTCAGCTCGAGCGATAAAAATATCCAATATCTGGGTTAACCCATCGCTTGGAAAATCTTTTTGTGTGATATACAGCTTAAGTATTAGCCCCGGCGGATTTAGAAGCGGCTTAAGCTCTGATGGTTTCAGTTGTTCCAATTGTTCAACAATAACTTCTTGCCAGCCAGTATGCATATTAGCAATACTGCCAATTTTATTTTTATCCCAATTCAGCGAAACAATTAATTCCTGTTTAAGTTTAAACGTTGCTTCATCAAGTTCTTTTATCACGTCTGAAATATAAGTGACAGTACTTGATTGGTTTTGAAATACATGCGGAATTCTTAGCAGAATTCCCATCAGCTCCTGAGCAATTTCGATATAGTTTTTTGAAGGTTCCATATAGTGTTTTTTACCCACTATACGTTCTGGCGTTACTTTGTCAACAAAAAGCGATACTGCTTCTGAGACCAAATCGGTCCTGCATAATCGATGCCGATTCGTGGGGTTTTAATGACTTTTCTCTTAATCGGCTCTGCAGGAAGTTCAACCCAAAGATTGGCTTCTTTGCCGAGTAGCTTTGCATTCACCATTCGATCAATATGAAGATGTTTGGCAACTCGGCCAGGGCCAGTGATTGGCAGACCGTTATGCTCAACTGCTCGTATTAATACTGCAGCGGGATAGTCTTTCTCGTCAGTGACAATATTAAGCATGTTATACATGCCGTATATGAGATAGACATAGATAGTACCTGATGCCTGGTACATGACCTCTGTGCGCTTTGTGCGGCCTTTAAAGGCATGGCTAGCCTGATCATGCGGACCAATATACGCCTCGGTTTCAGTTATCATGTATCGCTCGATACCATCAGCTGTCTTTGTTGCCAAAAAGCAGCCAAGTAGTTCTTTGGCAACGATGAGGGCAGGTCTATTAAAAAATGAGAGCGGAGCTTTTTTCATAAAACCCGTAGTGTTATTTTGCGTACTTTTTAAACCATGCTCTTTGACGTTTAACATATTGCCAGATTGCGGCTTCGAGCTGTATCAACATCTCTTCCTTCGAAAGTTTTTCTTGAAGGTACATTGCAACATAGCCGTATTCTAAACCTAGGGCTTCTAATCGTTTCCATGACAGACCCTGAGCGTGTAGTTCTGCAATCTCTGTTACCATTCCTTGCTTCATTCGTTTCAGTAAACGATCGTGAATGCGCTCTTTAAGAACATCATCAGGCAGATCTATATAAATCCATTCAACAGCATATTTTGCTGTTCTAGGTTCCTGTACTGGTACTTTGCCTAATACCGCCGCAATTTCAATTGCACGAATCATACGAACTCGATTATGGATATCGATTGTTTGATAGCGTTCGATGTCGAGCTCTTGAAGTTTTTGACGCAAGTCATCCAGTGACAGCCGTTCCAGTGATTTGCGCAATGCTTTGTTCGGACCAACTTCTGGAAATTGCTGATTGAATACCACCGCATCAATATAAAATCCTGTACCCCCAACAATGATTGGTACCTTGTTTCTTTTTACAATATCCTTGATTGCTTTATCGGCTAGCTTCTTGTATTGAGCTACGGTAAAGGTGCGTTTTGGACTGGCAACATCAAGAAGATGATGGGGGATACCCTCCATTTCTTGTACGGTGATTTTGCCACTTCCTATATCGAGTCCTTTGTATACCTGACGAGAATCCGCAGAAATAATTTCTGATTTGATACCATCTTTTGCGAGCTGCTTTGCCAGTTGTACAGCATAGTCTGATTTTCCTGTTGCCGTTGGACCACAGATAACAATAAGTCGTTGCATATAAAAGGATACTAGCACAAACAAAAATACCCCGCATTGGGGGTATTTTTGTTTGCGCACTTCGAGTGCCGAAGAGAGGACTCGAACCTCCACATCCTTGCGAATAATCGATTTTGAGTCGATCGCGTCTACCATTCCGCCACATCGGCATAGATCGTCACAATCCAGGAGAATCATGACGATCTGACACTATCATTACATTTTTCTCACATTTTTTCAAATCGGCGATATGTTACACTATTGCCATGTCCAACCTATATTCCAATTCAATTTTCTTTATTGAAGTCGACAAGATAGTTCCAAACCCGTACCAGCCCCGTCGTGAATTTGATCCAGGTCCATTGAAAGACTTGGCAGACTCTATCCGCCAGTACGGTATCCTGCAGCCTCTCACAGTCTCTCGTGTTGAACGAGAAACAGCAGAGGGAGGACTTGTTACAGAATACGAACTGATCGCCGGAGAACGTCGCCTGCGTGCTTCCAAGCTAGCCGGTCTTACAGAAGTACCCGCAATCATCCGTGTTGGAGATGATTCGATGATGAAGCTTGAATTGGCAATCATTGAAAATTTGCAGCGTGAGGATTTGAACGCTGTTGAGCGTGCCCGTGCATTTGCTCGCCTTGTTGAGGAATTTAAGTTCACGCACACCCAAATCGGACAGAAGATGGGCAAAAGTCGTGAATATGTTTCGAACACCGTACGTCTGCTGTCTCTTCCTCAGGAAATGCTTGATGCGCTTTCAATGGGCAAGATCAACGAGGGGCACACTCGTCCATTGTTGATGCTTTCAAGTCGCCCTGAAGAACAGGCGACACTCTTCAAAGAAATTCAGTTTCGCAAGATAACTGTTCGCGAAGCGGAACGTATTGCTCGTCGCATTGCGACAGACAAAGTCCGCAAGCACTCATTGATTCCTAATGCTGAACTAATGCAGATCGAACAGCAGCTCCAAGAAAGCCTGGGTACTCGCGTACACATTGAACCAAAGGAGGCGGGAGGCAAGATCACTATCGACTACTTCTCAAACGATGACCTCGACCTTATCCTCAATGTTCTGAAGAACAGAGAACCTGGAGTATCTGCTGTGCCGCAAGATGTTGCGCCGATTGCTATTGAGGTAACTGAGGTCGCGGACGTTGTCCGTGCTCCTGATGGAGAAATTGTATTTGAATCTTCTCCTGAATCAGAAAGGGAATCGATACAGTCACTGGATGACCGAGACGCTCAGGAAACTTCCAAGAGCGAGGAAGAAGTTGATGATTTGTATAATCTTAAGAATTTTTCTCTCTAACAAAAAAGACCTCGGCCGAGGTCTTTTTTGTTATTTCTTTATGAGAAACTTTTGCAGCAATCCACCGTGCTGTTCAATGTATGCCTTGATCTTGCGACGAGCCATAGTGGTCTTGGCATAGTCGAGCCACTTGCTTGAGGGCTTTGAAGTTTTGTTGGTGATGATTTCAACAATGTCACCGTTCTTGAGCTTTGCTCCCAACGGTGCCATCTTGCCGTTGATACGTGCTCCGCTTGTTGCCTCGCCGATATCTGAGTGGATTGCATATGAGAAATCCACTGGACTCGCGTCTTCTGGCAAGTCGATGACATCGCCCTTAGGGGTGAATACGAAAATACGGTTCTTAAACAAGTCATGGTTAAGCTGCTCAAGGAATCGGCTAGGAGCGCTAACCACCCCCTGCAGTTCGCGCAATTCATCAAGCCACCCAAGTTTCTTGTTTGTTGGTACTGATCCTTTTTCAAA
>JAQBRC010000011.1 GCA_028286705.1 Candidatus Nomurabacteria bacterium | reverse complement strand
ACAATCTTTTGATTCTTAACACATGACAGAAACGGATCCTGCACATTCAAGAATGACAATTCTTGAGAACGCCATCTCCCTTCTGACTTTTTAAACTGATGCACGTGAGCAATTTCAGATGTGAATGCTTCAACACGTCCGAGCAAACACAGTTCGCCATCTTGTACGAACGGACATGGGTTATATACTGTCTCATCTTTTCCTAATCCATCAAAGTCTAAAATGCATGACTGCGGTGCAATGCCCTGCAGCGCTTTTCCCGCAAGCAATTCATAGCTCCATGCTTCAGGTCGAGACTCTTCTTCATGTATGGGAAATGTCTTCATATATTATTTGTATCAAATATAGATGCCTGGTACAAGACAAGAAAAAACCTCTAGCAATCTCGCACTGTTAGAGGTTCTAAAATTCCGAAATGTAACGAGCGTTACGGCGCGGCTGCGCATTAATGCGGTATAGCATTTATTTCTATGATATTCTTTTTAATAGGAAAGACAAGAATAGCAAAACCCCAAACTATTTAGTTTGGGGTTTTGCATATTGTGCCCGGAAGAGGACTTGCACCTCCACGCCCGAAGGCACGCGAACCTCAATCGCGCCTGTATACTAATTTCAGCACCCGGGCATTTAGTACTTACTTTGCTGTTCCCTTTCAACCTCCAAAGCCTTATCAATCTTGAGTTTCTTTCGAGACAAGCAAACAACGTCCTGACTATAGTACATTTTTTTAATTAATTCTAGTGCTTCTCGCTTTGCATACTTTATTTCATGCATAGGTGTTTTTCCTGATGAAGTATAGCAACCATTAACACCCGCGAGTTCTGAAATTTTTGACCGTAGCCATTCAACATGCTTTGGACTAGCAGAAACAAAGTATATATAAAACATATGACTTGATCTCCATCGAGGATCCCAATATGAATAGAAACAACCATCACCATCTAAAGATCCTCTTAGAAAATCAAAGAAAAATTCATCTGGAACATCGATTGCTGCCATAATTTTTGATTTCGCTGGCATTAACCCTATCGAGAGAAGAAAGTTATAAAATGCTACATTTCCAAACTGGACATGGCAGTAAATTTTTTCTTTTGAACCCCCTCTTGCCTTATATCCAATTTTAACTTGAAGGCCTAGACATTTCTTAAAATTCTCTGCCTGTTCTACATCTTTAGTCGTAAGACTCATATGCCTTTCATCATTATATAAACATCCATCCGATGCAATAAGACCAACCGCGTACGCAAGGTTCGCAGACCAGTCGGTTGGAATTGTAATTCGTGGTGTTGGCCCTCTTTTTCCCATTTATACATTCTAGAAAAAAGATGTTCAAGACTATCTGTAGGAATAATAAAAAAGACCTCAATGAGGTCTTTTTTATTATTCCTCTGAACCTTCTGGTTCTTCGGTAACTGTTTCTGGAACTTCGAGCTTCTTGCCCTTGCCGATTGAAACGATAGTTTTCATCTTACGGCGGATTTCCTTGGCAGCCTTGTCGCGGATGTAGTACAGCTTTGAGCGACGAGTCTTTGCGCGCTTGGTAATCTCGATCTTATCGATCATTGGAGAATACAAAGGGAAGATACGCTCTACACCAACACTGTTTGAAATCTTACGAACAGTGAAAGTAGCCTGAGGCTCAGTACCATGCTTGCGAGCAAGACATAGTCCTTCAAACGCCTGTAGACGGAACTTGCCCTTATCTTCAATCTTTGACCACACGCGAACAGTATCACCTGAAGTGAAATCAATTGCCTTGCGTGCCTCTGTATCTATTGTAGTGAATGCGATAGCCATATAGGTCAGCACTTTATCATTGTTTGCCGTATTTTGCAAGAGCTTCCTCAAAGTCCTTTGGATATGGGGCTTCTACGGTCATTTCCTGCCCATTCAGGAGGCTAAAGGTCAGTTTTCGGGCATGGAGTGCTAGCCGCTCAAAGCCCAGCGCTAGTGGCTTTGAGGAGCCATATAGACTATCTGCCACAATCGGTCGCTGCATGTATTTCATATGAACACGAAGCTGATGGGTACGGCCAGTTTTAGGGAAAAGATGCATAAATGAGAACTGTTCCTCATTTTCATCAACAAACTGATCAACTGCCTGCCAGCGAGTCATTGCTTCTCGCACTTCCCCTCTTGTGCCGCGTCCTGCATGCCATCGACGGAAGTCGCTAACACTTCTGCCAATTGGCACATCCACAACTCCCTCGTCTTCCTTGAAGTGTCCCCAGACAAATGCGTGATATTCCTTCTTGGTATCGCGATCCTTAAACTGTGCCTTGAGGTGTTCAAAGGCTTCTGCTGTTTTTGCGATAACCAAAGCACCCGAAGTATCTTCATCCAATCGATGCACAATACCCGGACGGTCAGTACCCGCCATTGGTTCCCCTACCCCAGCAACTGCTGGATACTTTTCTAGAATCCAATCAACAAGTGTTGGCTTTGTTGTTTTGCCATCGCCATGGACCATAAGGCCGGCAGGCTTGTTGATGACGAGCAGGTCATCGTTTTCGAATAGTATTGGGATTTCCATATCAGTACACTATAACAGAATGAAGAAAATTGACAGACATGTTTGATATAGGTATGGTATTAAAAAACTATCAGTACCATGGGAGGAAGATCAATGGGTGCAACAAGCCCTATACAAAACAATGTATTTGCATTAGGCAGACAAGAACAGATTAAGCGAAAAATCCCTGACAAAGAACCAGTTTGTCCTATCGTTAGAAAGACTGGTATCAGAAGCTACCTTCGCCGTATCTGTTTCAACCTTATTAAAAAACATCGAAGGAAACTACACAAAAAATCCCGCAAGTGCTAACAGCACCTACGGGATTTTATTTAGAGAAGATCCTTTAGTTCAGAAAGAGTATCAATTTGCTTCCAAGCCAACGGCTTCAATTCCTTGCTATCTCCAAGCACTATCCCCTTCGTATGCTGAAACAGTTCCATATCATTCCCTCCATCAGCAACAGTTATAACATCTGAAAGCTCATAGTCATTCTTAATGCAGAATTCTTTTAAGAGCAGAAGCTTTGCTTCACGCTCATGACCTCCATCTTCAATATCTATCAGTTCGTCATTGTCATTAAACACTGCTTTGTTAGTTGCAAACCACTCTCCGATTTTCAGAGTTGCCGCTAAAGGCTTTGCCATTGCATCAATTGATCCAGAAATCATAATCACGTGATAGCCTTTTTCTTTGGCATCGGCTATTGCGGCTTCTGCTTCAGGACGAATAACTATATCGTTCGCGGTATCTTCAATATCCTTCTTTGTTATCACACCATTTTCTTTGTATAGACGAACGAGTTCAATGATCCAAGCTTTATAGTCCAGTGTTCCTTCTTTGTATTGAGAGAAGAGACGATAGTCGTCTTCAGGGCTTATGCCTAAACGAGTATTAAATGCCTCCCAAGTAGAGAATGGGGTTAGTGTACCGTCTAAATCGAAACATATGAGCTTTTTCATACTATAAATATACCACGGCATTTATTCTTTACACGTCAGTGTTCTAACAGTGTTGATATCCACACCGCCATATACGCTTGCCCCACAAGTAGGGTCAAGGCTTTCAACACAATAGTAGAAAGCCGAAGTAACATCTGGTCGTCGCAGAGTAATTCGAACAGTATTAACGGTTGTATTCACGTTTCCTCCATACCGAGTATCCCAGTTTTCCCAGTCGTACGTCCAGCCAGGGCAAGGAGGGGTCGGCCACTGTGTCATTGCGGTTAACCCAGGATTAAGATTCTGGTGGATGTCTGGAGGATAATTGCCATTATCTTTCACGTCTAGTTCCGCAGCCTTGGTTATCTCTTCCATCTGAGAAATTGCTTGGGCATAGCGTCCCTTGTCGCGAGCGGTATTTAATGAGGCAAGGATAACGGATGCAAGGATACCAATTATCGCAATAACGACTAAGAGTTCTATGAGGGTGAAACCTGCCGCTCCTATATTTCCCTGTATTGCCCGCCATCCGTCATATCGTCCATTATATTTTTTTGCCATATCTATCAGTATACTAGTTTGATCATCAATGCTCCCTAGTTCCATAGGAGTATCTTTTCCTAGCTCCAATAAAAAAGGCATATTCGTATCCCCCTTCACCGTTTGTATTCTTCCTATTTGATAGTATCCAGAAACCTTAAGTTCTTCAACTAATCGAAGCGCTGATTCTGATTCCTTGAAGAACATGGTGTGCGCTACACCATGCGGATCAGGCTGTTCACTTTTTTTGTCATGCTCAAACTTCACCAAATCTAACATGGTTACATTCATTAAATGCTGCGATTCTTGTTCGCTCGGATAGAGTGTATTTTTTATAAATTCCCAGTGTGAGTCTTCTGCCCAGTTAATAATATGCTCAAGAGCAACACCTTTTATACCAGCAAGCACAATCGCTTCTTCAACAGGTTGCAGCATAGCGTAATACAACATTGCCTTTTCTTCTCCATAGATAGTTCCCAAGAAAAAGACTTGGGTATTGGCAGCAAGTTCCTCCAGCAAATGCTGTGCGACTTTTGTAATTATTTCTTTTTCAGAAACATCGGGCATACCTTGAGGGTCAGGATGTATTGATGAAAAGGTTGCTACCAATATGTTCTTATACTCTTTTTGATCGAGTAGATTCTTATGTCCGGTATCTACTGTAATAGCAAAGGGTTTCGAATTAACGGTGCGCTCAAAAGAAACCCATTTAGGAATGTATGTTTTCTTTGATCCGAGTAGTCCGAATAACATAGGTAAAGTGTAGCATGGAGATAAAAAAGAAAAACACCCAGCATGCTGGGTGTTTTTCTTTTGTGCGCGATGAGGGACTTGAACCCCCGACCTTCGCTGTGTAAAAGCGCCGCTCTACCAACTGAGCTAATCGCGCATCGTTTTAGAAGGATTTCTACTTGGTGTGCCCTCGGTAGGAATCGAACCTACATCAAGAGCTTAGAAGTCTCCTGTTCTATCCATTGAACTACAAGGGCTAAGAACCCAGATACTTTACCACTGAGTCGGTATTTTGTGAAGTACCTCAAAAATTTTACTATGCACTGCAGGAATTGCAATGATCCAGGTAATTAGGGCACCAACAAGTACTCCAAATATGAAGCTCAACAGGACCTTTCCTGAACGCTTCGCAACATGTTTGCGGTATAGAGACCGCTGGTGCGCATCAGGTACCAAGTTAACCATATGTGGGCCCATTAGGGCTGTACCTATTGCCGCTCCATACCTAACCGCAACAGTCTGAGGCATTGCAGGAATATGGTCATCAAATGACAAGCAATTAGCCCAGACATTCGCCACCTTCACAGGCACACGAAGCCCTGCGCTCAAATAATCATCGAGTCCTTTTATAGTACTTCCCGCTCCGGTGAGGTAGATTCCTTCAATTGCAGGCAATGCGGGGTGTGCGGTTTTCCATGTTATGTATGAGTGATTAACATGTTTAACAAATAACGCACACTCATCTGCAATTGCATCAAATACAGTGCGGGAGTGTCTAATGATAAGACCCTGTTCTTGCTTTGCCTTGTCTGCCTCTTCTGCTGTAATGGAGAGGTGCTGCATAATGGTGTCAGTTACCGCAAGGTCAGAGAAATCGAGGATAGTAGTTTCTGACACTCGGCCATTAACAACATACGTTAGGGTTGTGTTGCGAGTATCAATCGCTAATACCAATGCTGTTCCGTTTGAGCCTATAGGCAATACATCTCGCGCCAAAGCGTGACCAAGAGGTTCAATGCTTAACACTGTTATACCTGCTTGCTTGAATGCCCATACAAAATCTTCTGATACTTTCTTGACGAGACCGGTAACCTGCAATACTGTTGTATCGCTATCTCCCCCAATAACCTTATATTCATACACAACATCCTTTGCTGGGATTGAGAATAACTTCTCAACTGCTTCATTGATTTGAAGATCTGCCCCAGTCTTTAATGAGATACTAGCTGTCTTAATTTGTTCTGAATTCAATACAAGATTGATGCTATCAATCTTGTATGTTTTCTTTAGAGTCTTAAGAAATGAAACGAAACGAGACTTGCTTGCAATAACACCATCTTTAAGACAGCCTTCTGGCACAGACAGTTCAGCATACTGCCCAGGAATGGCAGTGCCGTGATTGGTACTGAGTGCAACAAAACGCAATGAGCTGTCGGTTAAGACGACTCCTGTTGCGTTTTGTTGAGAGAGTTGCAAATAGCGTGTAGTCACGACTCTAAGTATACGATATGTATTGTATTGATACTACTATCTAACAGTACTTCCTGGCTGCACTTCTGTTTCAGGAACAAGAAATACTGGAGTACCATCCAAACCATCAACTGCCATGAGCATGCCATTTGATTCAAGTCCCCGAATCTTGCGGGGAGCAAGATTCACCACATACAGCAATTGCTTGCCGATAAGTTTTTCTGGTTCTGGATACCATTCACGAATACCTGAAAGGATCTGTCTTGGCTGTGCTTCTCCAAAATCCAATTCGAAACGAATCAGCTTGTCTGAATCAGGTACTGCTTCTGCGCTTAGTACCTTCCCTATCTTAGCTACAACTTTCTTGAAATCTTCAATGGTTATGTATTCTTCTTTCTTTTCAACTACAGGTTTTGCGGCTGGTGTTACTTGTTCTTCATTCATATATCTATATTACACTTTTTTTGTATCAAGGAAACGCTGCAGGATAATTGCTGCAGCAGAATCATCTCGACTTCCTGCCTTAGGCTGATATCTATGCGCTTCCATTGTTGAATAGCTTTCCTGCTGGAAATGAACTGGCAATGAAGTTGCTTCTTCAAGCTTAGCTTTAAACTTCTCAACGACAGGAACAATCTCATTGTCCATACCGTTTGAGGCAATAGACTTTCCGATGACGATTGCTCCTACCTGCTCCTTTTCGCATAGTGCCACTATTTCAGATATAGCCTTTTCAGGACCAATGATACCTTGAGGGAAGGCAAATTCCCCTGATTCATCAGAGAGCGCTATTCCTATTCTTTTAGTGCCATAGTCTATGCCGAGGTATTTCATAACGGCAGTCTATCAGATATAAAAGCAAAAGGAACTACCGTAGTAGTTCCTTTTGCTTAAAGCGGAGGCGGTGAGATTCGAACTCACGAGGCTATTACACCTGGCTGTTTTCAAGACAGCTCGTTTCAACCACTCACGCACGCCTCCATGTATTTGCTGGTTGAGCTTTTGCACTTTATCACAATGCCACCATATTTTCAATATCAAACGATTGACTCCCTAATTCCATAGATGCTATACAATCTATATATGGAACAAGAACCAATACTAGGACCAGAAGAGACCCCTATGGAAAAATCAGACAGAACTGTAAAGGAAAGCATTAAGGAGTTTGGCCGTGATATTCGAGATGGCAAAACTCATGAACTTGCGAGCGATGTTATTGATATTGCAAAGGATACCAAAAACAACGTGCATCAAGGCTTTCGTTCATTTGTGAACTTTATTCGTGAACAGGGAGTCATGGGGCTGGCAATCGGCTTTCTATTGAGCGGCGGAGTATCTAGTACTGTCACTTCCCTCGTTAACAATGTCATCAATCCCCTTATCGGACTCGGTCTGGGAAAGGTAAACCTCAGTGACAAGATGATTGTCATCGGAGCATCAACAGTAAAGTATGGAGCATTTCTTTCTTCCATTATCGACTTTCTTATCATCGCTGCAGTCATCTTCTTTATTTTCAAAGGGCTTCGCCTTGATCGCTTGGACAAGAAGAAGGAATAGCTTCAAGGAAGCATGCTATAATTTTTAGTGATGCAACCGATACACTGGACAACACTAGAGTTCGAACCACAGGAACGACATCGTGACTGGAATTGGTATACAGGATTGGTAGCAGTCATTGCCGCAATTCTTGCCTTCTTCTATGGAGATATCTTCTTTGGTATTTTCATCATCATTGCTGGAACAACAGTTCTTATCTATGCCCAGCGTCCCCCTAAAACACTCGATATAACAGTTGATGACAAGGGTATCTTGGTAAGTGGTGAGATGATCGAATATGCCTCTGTTAAGCAGTTCTGGCTTGACGAAACTGATAAACAGGATAAGCTGTTACTGCTTGTCAAAGGATCATTCGTTCCTTTGATAGCGTTGCCCCTACAGGGGGTAACTGCCGAATCGGTACGAGCTGTAATAAAGCCTCATGCAGAAGAAGCGGAACTGAAGGAATCTCGAACAATCAAGATATTTGAACGTCTCGGATTCTAACCAAATATGCTCCCGTCGTTCAATGGATAGGACGTAACTTTGCGGAAGTTATGATGTAGGTTCGATTCCTACCGGGAGCACCATAACAAAAGGACCAAGCGTTAATTAACGCTTGGTCCTTTTGTTTATTTAACCCCAGCCCAATCCTTGAGCTATTCCATGGTCACCTCCCCGCACAACCACTTCTTGTTAGTTCCGTTGAAATAATATGGAACGCCACCACAGGCTTCTCCCTTATCAAGCTCTTCTACGAACTTCATATTGGCATCGTTGTGCCAGACT